>JASFGZ010000082.1:0-12209 GCA_050123495.1 Desulfobacterales bacterium | reverse complement strand
ACCGCCCGTGATGTCAGGGTGGCGCCGCTGATGGCATTGATGCTGCCGCCGTCAACGGTTACCTTCACCGAATCCTCTAAAGTCAGATCCTTGAACTGTGCCACAAAGCTCGGATCGGTTTTGGCCTTGGCCCCCATGCCCGGTGTTTCGGCGTGGGTGGTCACCCCGACTCCTACCAGCCGGCTGTCTTTGGTATCAATACCGACCATCAGGCCCACATCGCCGCCATAGCCACCTTTACCAAACGTCTCTAAAGTAACGGCGCGGGGTTCTCCGTCAATGACGCCCACAAAAAATGTTCGCTCCACATCGCCGTCTTTTATTTGAAAGCGGTCGACGATGGGATCATTGGTCGCCCCTTCCAGAATGGATCGAATGGCCGGGCCCTTTACAAATTCAAGGACCTGATTTTCAATCCGATCTTTGGTTCCGTCCCGGATAGCAGCCAGCAGCCCTCCGGATAAAGTGGCCAGAACTGTCAGAACAATGAGCATTTTTATCATTTCACGCATATTATTCAACCTTTCCAAGCGCTTTAGGTCTGATTTTGTCCAACAGCGGGCTAATCAGGTTGATGACGAGGATGGCTAAAATGACGCCGTCAACCCAGGCGCCGATACTGCGAATCAGCACGGTCATAATTCCACCGGCAGCACCGTAGATGAGCATGGGAATGAAATTAACCGGCGATGATGAGTCTTCGGTTGCCAGAAAAAAAGCGCCGATGAGGGTATAACCGGTTACCAGGTGAAAAACCGGCGGCGCAAATCGGGCCGGATCGACCAGGTTAAACACAAATGCGGCCAAATACACCCCGGCCAGAAACGTAAGCGATATTTCCCAGCGGATAAATCCCCGCAGCATCAGATAGATCCCGCCGATCAAAAGCCCCAGACCAAAGGTCGCACCGATGCCGCCGAGCTGTTTGCCCAGTAATAGATCCGTTAAGCTGAATTTATCGACAGATTCTGCGCCTAAATACTTGGCGGCCGCCAGGGGATACATCGTGGCAAATTCAAGATCATAATTTAGCAGCGCGGCGTCAAAATTGAACAGATCGCCCCATGACACCATCATCATTGCAATTGCCAGCGCCACCGGGTGAAACGCATTGCTGCCGATTCCGCCAAATATGTGTTTGCCGATTGCGATGACGATAAAGGTTCCGGTGATCACCGCCCACCAGGGCATGCTAGCCGGTACGAGCATGGCAAACACGAGACCCAGCAAGGCGGCATTTCCGTCACCGATGGTGATGCTGCGCCGGGTCAACAGGTTAAAGACCAGCTCCCAGATAATGGCTGTGGAAATCGACAGGCAGACAACGCTGAATGCCGGCATTCCGTAATGATAAAAACCCAGCAAAACAGCCGGCAGGGCTGCCAGCATGATATGGTAGCTGCGCTCGGTTACCCTGCGGCCGCTGTGATAGAACGGCGCGTGGGAAACAATCAGTTTCTTTTGCCCAAGGGGTGTTTGCTGCTCAAGCACGTCTCTTTTCTCAAGCATCCGCTGCCTCCGGAGTTTTAGCGCGTTCCAATTCGTATTTTGCCAACTTGATATATTGGAAAATGGGTATCTTGGATACGCATACGTAGCTGCACAGGCCGCATTCAATACACGAGTGCAAATCGTAAAAGTCAGCCGCCTCTTCATATTGGTTTGCTTCCAGAAATCGCACCAGCATGTGCACCTGCATTTTTGCCGGGCAGATCCGCACGCATTCACCACAGTTTATGCAGGGATAATCCGAAACATACGCGGCTTTATCCCGATCCACCACGATGATTGAATCGGTATCCGGTTGAACCGGGTGCTCCAGCGCGTAGACCGTCGACCCGGTCATGGGCCCACCGAAAACAATGCGGTCATATTCGTTTACGGTTTCCCCGAAGGCCTCCAGAATATTTCCGATCGGGGTGCCGATGCAGGCTTCAACGATATGGGCGGTTCCGTCTTTTTGAATCAACGTTAATGTTTTGGATGTCGGGATCTGTCCGGTTTCAAAGGCGTTGCCGATGGATATAACGGCTTCGGCCGGAAAAAAGCACACGCCAAGATCTTCACAGGTTTTTCCGGCCGGCACCACCCGGCCCAGAACATCTTTCATCACCATGAGCGGCAGCGCCGCTGGATAAATAGCCTTAACGCTTTTAACCTGAGCGCCGATATGACCGTATCCCTGCACGGATTCACCGGCGGTGATCAGAACAATATCCTGTACTTCGGCAACGTCTTTTAAAATTTGGATACCTTTTTTGAGGTCTTTTAAACGGGATTGAGCGATATACTGGCTGGTGGCCACCATCGGATCCGGATCCAGGCCGCGGATGACAATGGTTTTTATGCTGCCGTTCGAATTCGCCAGCAGGCCCAATGGCGGATTGCCCGGCGCGCCTGTCAGGTAGTTGGAGACCAGCTCTAACGTTGGATTTTGAATCTGCCGTCGGAAAGTGTCGTCGATAATTTCGTTGCCGTCAGGGGTAATGGTGATCGCAATGAAGTTTTTTCCGAAATCACCCGTGAATGGCGAAAGAGAGGCGATCGTACCGGTAACCGGTGAAATCACATAATAATTTTCATCCGGATAAAGAGACAATTTCTCACCGGTTTTTACCGGATCGCCGATCCCCAAAGTTGAAGGTATGCGATTCTCATCATTTTTTTGATGGAATAAGGTAATCCTTTTTGGCGTTGGAACCTTCTCTGTTTCCGGAAGGTGGACCGGAAGCATTTCATATTCAATTTGCGGAGTTGATAAACCCAAAAATGCTTTTTTGATCATCATTCAACCTTTTTCTTATGTATAGATAACTTCTTGCGTGTAGCTTACAAAATATGACACAAAGCACATTCTTCTTCGGTCGGGCCGGCTTCAAATTCCTGGTGGCAACCCGCACACTGCATATGAAAAGCATCCGCACGCTTGGGCATTTCTTCATCCCCTTCTTCAGGGTCATGGCACTCCCCGCATGGGTTTGCCTGATCATATTCACCATCCAAAAGTTCATGATGGCAATCTTCGCAAGAAAGGCCATAGCCCAATTCAGATGTGTGCGTTTTATGATCAAAAAGGACGTTGCCCGCCGCGACCGTAAACCTCAAGCGCAGCGGCTCTTCGGGCGCATTTAACGGAAAGGCGGCGTAGCTGATAGCGCCAAGGACCAACAAGCAAACAGCCACTGCATATGCGAGTTTCAATTCATTTTTTGAGAACATCTTATTTCCGTATCTTTTTTGCGTTGCCTGTGAATTTGATGCCTGAAAAAACCAAGCACCGACTACCATAATGGTGTAAAGCTTTCAAGAAATTTTTGGTAAAGTGTGAACAAAGTTTCTTATAAAATTTTTAAATACTTATCGGTTTTACCATTGATTGATTATATCGTGCCCCCTGCGCCTGGCGACTTCATCCTGGAGCTGATGAAAGCGTTTACCGGCAACAATCATAACTTTCGACATGACTTTATAGCCCAGCTCGGCGTCGTCTTCGAAGAGCCGGGTGAGGCGGCCTTTATCGATCATGATGACTTTGCAGCTTCGAGTGGCGCAATGTGCTGAAAGTCGATATCTATAAGGCGGTACCAGACTCGACCAACCGAAAGGCATTCCTTTGGATAATGTCGTGATCGTGGTATTCGGCATTGCCAGACTATCAGGTAAATCCCAGCTTAAATTAACCTGTCCCTGGCGCACGATCCAAAAATATTCAGGAGTTTCACCGGCGGCAAACAGCTGCTCCCCGCGCTTAAATTCAGCGACTTCGCAGCAGTTCTGTACGGCCGTTAATTGGCTGTCATCCAGATCTGAAAAAGCGTCGACTTTTTCTAAAAATTCAAGACTGATCATAAAAAACCCTCTTTGAAATTGAATATTCAATATTCAATTGAAAATATTCAATTCTTTGAGATGTAGTCTTTTTGTACTTCCCAAGTCCCCTTATGAACGGTAATGTTGACCTTTGCTACCGGTGTAAAACAGTAGCAGATTCCTGCAACTGGTCGAAATGCATGCTGGCAACCGCCGCCACATTTGTCATAAAGATCAATCCCATTCGGGGATCTCTTTCGAAACATTCCAGGAGATGATCTTTATTGATCTGGAGAACCTTGCTGCTTTTGGTGGCGCTATAAGCGGAAAGCGCATATTTGAAGGGCGGAACAAAGCTCGACCACCCCAGCGTCTGGGCAGCTGTTATCGTGAAGATGGTATTTTCTTCCGAGGTTGGGCGGCCCGGCAGATCAAATCGCAGGTCGACCCGTCCGTCGATTATCAGCCAGATCCGATCGGCATCTTCACCTTCGGCAAATATCCTGTCTCCAAAGAGGTATTCTTTTTCCTGCCCGCCTTTTTTGACAGCATTCAACTGGTCATGATTCAGTCCTTTGAAGATTTCGACCTTCTCCAAATAATCCAGACCGCTCATGAAACCCTCCTCCTGATTTCGGATTTCAGATTGCGGAATGCGGATTGTTTTCAAAAATCAATTCATTTCTGTTCATTAAATCCGCAATCCGAAATCTGCAATCCGCAATTATTAATCACTCCATTTCTCCATTACGCCAGGGTCCTTATGCCACTTCGCTTTCCGGCTTCTTATCTTTGGCTTTTGACGTTTTAACGGAAACGGGATCCTTATCGTAACATGTCAGGCAGCAGGACAGGCACCGGTTGCTTTCGCTTCTGGCAGAATTTTCTGTAAGTACCTGATCTACTTCAACAAACGAATATATGCGTTCCTCGATCGGCAGCTCCGGCATGGGCGCTCTGGGATTTTTGACAACGCCGTCCACATGATCAAATATGGTTTCGGGGATCAAATCCTTGCCCAATTCTTCTGGCTGAGTGGTAATCTCTTGTCCCATGACATACTGGTGGATCGATCGCGCGGCGCGCCGTCCGCCGCCGATTGCGTCCACGACCAGAGACGGTCCGGTGGCTGCATCTCCGGCTGAGAACAGATACGGGATGTTGGATTGCAGCGTTGCGGGATCCACATCTATCGTGTTCCAGCGTGTGGTTTTCAACTCTGCCAGGCGCTTGCGCGAACGCTCGGAAAAGGAAATATCGGGGGATTGACCGATGGCGGTGATGACCATGTCGGTTTCCAGCAGCGCTTCGGAGCCTTCGATGGGAACCGGCCGGCGTCTGCCACTGGCATCGGGTTCTCCGAGTTCCATTTTTAAATACTCAAGGTGGGTAACAGTGCCGTCTTCATCGCCTTTAACTTCTACCGGCGCCGCCAGAAAGAAAAATTGAACCCCTTCGTGTTCAGCGGCATCGATTTCGACCGCATTGGCGGGCATTTCTGCTCGGGTGCGACGATACACGATATACACTTTCTGGGCGCCCAGGCGAATTAAATTGCGGCTACAATCGATGGCCGTATTACCCCCGCCGATAATCGCGGCGGTATGACCGATGGGAATAGTTTCGCCGGCGGCCAAACGGGATAGGAAATCGATTCCGGTATAGCACCCTTTAAGATCTTCCCCTTTGACGCGCAGGCTGGCATCTTTCCATGCCCCGATACCCAGAAAAATAGCATCGAATCCGGAGGCGACTAAAGAACTTAAGTCAAAATCATGGCCAAATCTTACGTTGGTGTGAAAATCGATCCCCAGATCCAGGATGCCTTGGATTTCCCAGTCCAGAACTTCTTTGGGAAGACGATACTGGGGGATACCATAGCGCAACATACCCCCCAGTTTCGGCATCGCTTCAAAAATATTGACCTGATGGCCAAGCCGTCGAAGGAAATATGCACAGGTTAATCCGGCCGGTCCGCCGCCGATAACCGCGATGCGTTTGCGGGTTTGAGGGGCCATAGGCACGGGCAGTCGTTCCTCGGAATTCATCTCATAATCGGCGACAAAGCGTTTCAATTGATTGATGGACACCGGTTCATCCTCGATTCCCCGGCGGCAATTGGTCTCGCAGGGATGCGGGCACACACGACCGCAGGCCAGCAAAAATGGATTCCGCTCCCGGATAGTTTTGACGGCGCCTTCGTAGTCGCCTTCGCGGATTTGAGCGATGTAAAGGGGGATGTCTATTTCGGCCGGGCAGGTTTGGCGGCAGGGAGCCAGCCGATCGTCACTGCAATTGAAGTGCATCAGGCGCTCGGACATGGTCTTGACTTTCATGACATATTTTGGGCAAACCTTTTCGCAGGCGCCGCATCCGACACAGTTTTCTTCCACCACTACCGGGTAACCCTCAGGGCCCATTTTCAATGCATTGAACTGACAGGCCTCAATGCAGTCGCCCAGCCCGATGCACCCAACGCTGCATGTCCGCTGGCCTCCGGACAGCGTCGCCTGTGCTCTGCAGGTGTTGACCCCGAGGTAAACAAATTTATTTTCAGCGCGCAGGCCGCCGCTGCAGGGGTTATATGATTTGGGTGACTCGGCCAGGCCCACCTCAACTCCCATGACCTCAGCGGCTTTGGCAGCGGATTCCGGACCCCCCACGATGCAAACGTTGGGCTCGGCTTGACCGGCCACAACCGCTACGGCTGCCGCAGAGCATCCGGTGTAACCGCATCCACCGCAATTGGCCCCTGCAAAACAGGCCTCTACCTCGGCAATGCGCGGGTCCTCATACACATAAAAGATTCGGGATGCCGCCGTTAATATGGCAGCGCAGACAATGCCCAATCCGAGCATGAAAATAATTCCCTCAATCATAGTATCTCCTTGCCAATTCGTTCACCACATCAACACAACGATGTCTGGTCGATCAGCTCCGGCCAAATCGGCAGATCCAGGCGCCTTGATGATCAAATCCGGCTCAAAATCAAAAGGGTTCTAATTATCATTTCATGATAAGGATTTCAAGACTGTTGTCTGATTTTTTTGTTATTTAACCGCAGACATATGTGGTTTAAAAAGATAAAAATCAGATTAAATCTGTGGCTAATTCATATACATCATCAGGTAAGCTTCAGGCGGGGCGGTTTTGCGGTTCCTGATTACAAACACCGCATATATCGCAGGTTTCGACCCGGCAGGCAGGGGAGGGCAGCGCTTTTAAAGCCCGCTGGAATTCTTGGTGTAAAAAGGACTTTTTAATCCCCTGGTCAATAAAATCCCAGGGAAGCTGCTCATCGACATCGCGATCCCTCAGTACGTAAAAATCCGGGTTGACGGATGTGGCTTTAAGGGTTTGGGCCCAGTTGCCGTTATGGGTGTGAGCCAGCTGCAGGATATCGGCAACCTTGCGGTCTCCCCGGGAAAAAAGGGCCTGAATATAAGCCCAGCGCGGCATATCCGAATGAATGCGCATATTGGGAACCTTTTTCAATTCATTTTTAATTTTTTGAATCTTTTTTTTCAGCGAGCCGATCTCATCCATGGCCACCCATTGAAACGGGGTAAACGGTTTGGGCACAAAACAGTTCAAGCTGATTGTTATTTCACCGATACGCTTCTGGGACCGGCTGGATTTTAAAAAGCGATGCTTAATCTTTTTGCACAGCCGTATGATCGCGTCGATATCATCGGCGGTTTCGGTGGGAAGGCCGATCATAAAATAGAGCTTCAGGTTGAGAATACCGTTTGCAACCAGGGAGTCGGCAGCCGTTAAGATCGCCTCTTCGGTAATTCCTTTATTAATTACCCTGCGCATGCGCTCTGATCCGGCATCCGGAGCTAGCGTCGCTGTTTTTACGCTGCTTTGTTTCAGGGCCGACAACAATTGCGGTGATAATCCGTCTGCCCGCAGCGAACTAAATGATATGCGTATTTCCTTATCAAGGTATTGACCGCATAAATCACCGATTCCGGGAAGATCGGAAATCGCCGAACCCACCAGTCCGATACGATCCGTAAGGGCTATCCCCTGATCGATATTTGCGGCCAGCAATGAAATCGGTCTGAAACGCGGCGGGCGGTAAATAAAGCCGGCACTGCAGAAGCGGCAGCCGTGGGGACAGCCTCTGCCGACCTCGATAAGATAGGTGCGGTCAAAGGCTGTGTCGGGAGTCAAAATGGCACTGCAGGTGGCGGTGCGGTCCAGATCCTTCACATACGTCCGGTGGATGGTTTGAGGAACATCTTCGAGCGGGTGAAAGGATGCGATGGTTCCATCGCGCTTATAATCGACGCTGTAAAAAGCCGGCGCATAAGCACCCGGAACATTGCGGGCGATGGTTTTCAGCGATGCGCGTCTGTTGTTCCCGGGCTCAAAGTCTTCCAGAAAACGGGGCAGCATGACCTCCGCCTCACCGATGAGGAAACAATCGAAAAAATCGGCAATCGGCTCCGGATTCAAAAAACTGGCCACTCCGCCGGCGATCAGCAAAGGGTCCTGATTCCGTCTTTGATCGGCTCTCAAGGGCAGGCCTATTTTTTCAAGAATGGAAAGAATATGGGGGTAATCGTTTTCAAAAGAAAGGGAAAAGGCAATTACATCGGTATCTGTAAGCAGTTTTCCGGACTCGAGTGTCTTCAGGGGTGTTGTTTGCGGTTCGGATGATTCCGGCAGGAATGCGCGTTCACAGACCACATGGTCATATTCATTTAACAAGCGATAGACGCTTTGAAAACCAAGATTGGACATGCCCACATGATATCGATTGGGGTAAACCAATGCAATCCTGATTCGGCCGCGCCAGGATTTTCGAATGGTTCCAATCTCGGTTTCAATCGATGGCCCGGTTGATTTTCGAGTTTTCAAAGGCATGGGACTGCCCGTTGCCCGTTATCCAACAGCATGGGCTATTGGAATAATGTAATGTTTGATTACCTATGTGGAATTTTGTGATTATTGGGTTTTTCAAACCGGGTGCTTTGCACCCGGTTTCACCCGCAACGAATGGGGCACTTCGCGCCCCTGTCTTTTCCCGCCTATGGCGGCAAAATCCAAGCCACCCGCTTTGCGGGTGGTCGTTGACTCAAACATTAAGATGGCGCTTTCCGATCCACAGTCAATAGAAGTGGTTTCAAAACCCCATCTAGCGCCCGATAGCTGTGTTGCAAACCTCTTTAAAATGCTCACATACTCTAATGTATGCTGCGCTTTTTCATCGGCCTGCGGCCTTTTGAGCACCTTAATATAAATAAGATCTGATGCGAAATCCCGCACTTTGCGGGGGCTCTCGGACGCGATCTGACGTTTTGAAACCACTTCTATTTATCCCATTTGTGGTGTCAGGCAAATAAATTTTTGTTTTATTGGTTTGATTGATGAAACTGTTTTATTCGTTTAATCGGTTTGATTCGTTGCATTTGTTAAAGCGAACCAATTGAACTGATCTAACCAATAGAACAAGTCGTTTCGCATTCGCCAACGGACAACGGACTTCTGACAACGGACCATTCTAATCCGCTTTGCGCCTTAAAAAAGTCGGCACATCCAGCTCACTATCATCCGCCATTAATTCATGGTGCCCCCTGTAAAGGGCGCCACCGGTCTCACCCACGGCTTTTTGCTGACGGATAAATGTGGGTTCTTCGTAATCGATAATTTCTCTTTCCAGATCATGCGGCGTAATATCACGCACTTTCCCTCTCAAAGGCAACTCGAGCGCTTTGTGCGCCTCTGCCGCTTCCTGGTCTGCACCGATCCCCGTGGCAAGAACGGTAACACGCATTTCATCACCGAGGCTGTCATCGATAGAGGTGCCCCAGAAAATATCGGCATCCTCACCGACTTCGTCGTGGATGCGCTCGGAGGCTTCGGCCACCTCTTCAAATTCCATATCGCTGGTGCTGGTAATATTCATCAGCACCCCCTTGGCACCGGTAATCGGTATGTCTTCCAGAAGCGGATGCGACATGGCTCTCTCGGCAGCTTCAACCGCGCGGTTTTCTCCCGTGCCTATCCCGATACCCATAATGGCCATGCCTGCTTTGGACATGGTGGTTTTGACATCAGCAAAATCCAGGTTCACCAATCCGGGCATCATGATCAGATCGGTAATGCCCTTGACGGAATGGAGCAGGATTTCATCCGCTCTCAAAAACATTTCCATTAACTTCGCATTCTTGGGCGCTAAACCTCGCAGCCGATCATTGGGTATGGTAATGGCCGTATCCACCACCGTTTTCAGATTTTCAAGGCCTTCCTCGGCCAGTTTGGTTCTTTTTTTGCCTTCAAACGCAAAAGGCTTGGTAACCACTGCAACCGTCAGAGCGCCTAAATCTTTACAGATTTCAGCAATGATCGGTGCCGCGCCGGTTCCGGTGCCGCCGCCGAATCCGGCGGTGATAAATACCATGTGACTGTCGGCCAGTGCATTGCGCAACGCGTCCTCACTTTCGAGAGCGGCATCCCGACCGATTTGCGGATTTGCTCCGGCGCCAAGCCCTTCGGTCAGTTTTTCGCCCATCTGAATTTTGACCGGCGCCCTGGATATTTCAAGGGCCTGGCTATCGGTATTGGCCGAAATGAATTTTACGCCCTGCAAATTGGATGCAATCATATTATTGATCGCGTTGCCACCCGCACCGCCGACACCAATTACCTTAATTTTTGCCGATTTTTCCTGGTCCACATAGGTAAACATTTTTTTCCTCCTGCTATTTAAATGTTAGCTTACAGTTTCTTCCGATGTTCGTTTTCAACAAGCTTGAATCCAAGATCCGAAAAGCTAAACTCGAAATCCGAAACAAATCCGAAATTCTAAATTCGAATTCTCAAACAAGTTTTGAATTTTGATTATTTGTAATTTGTATTTGTTTCGATTTTCGAATTTCGTGCTTCGAATTTTAAATTTGTTTAATTTCATCTTTGGTATTTTTCGCCTCAATTTTCCAGAAACCGGGCAGTATTAATTCAGAGTTATTAGACCACATCATTAAACCAGCGTTTCATACGCGTCATGACGCGGTTAAAAATGTTTTTGTCCCGAATTCTGAATTTGCGTGAATCTTGATTTCGCGCACCGTATAGCACCAGCCCCACGCCGGTGGCGTACATGGGGTTATTGACCACATCCACCAGTCCGGTGATGGACCTTGGTTTACCAATCCGGCAGGGAAGGTTGAATATGGATTCGGCAATCTCGTCGACGCCGTCTAAAAGCGCCGTTCCCCCGCTGATGACGATACCCGACGGAATCATATTTTCCATACCGGCCCGGATGATTTCACGGTGCACCAGCTGAAAAAGTTCCTCCATTCGGGGCTCTAAGATTTCTCCTAAAATCTGACGTGAAAGTTTGCGGGGTTCGCGACCGCCCATACCGGGGACCTCGATGGTCTCATCGGCGCTGATGTTCTGGGCCACACAGTTACCGTATTTCTTTTTAATTTTTTCGGCCTCGGCGTGGGGCGCCCGCAACCCGATGGCGATGTCATTGGTCAGGTTGTTTCCGCCCAGTGCCAGGACAAAGGTGTGCTTGATATTGTTTCCGGCAAAGATGGCCAGATCGGTCGTACCGCCCCCGAGATCCAGCAGCGCAACGCCGAGTTCCTTTTCCTCTTCTGTCAGCACGGCTTCGCCGGAAGCCAGCGATTCCAGAACGATGTCGCAGACGTCCAGCCCGGAACGATTGGCGCATTTAACGATATTGTGGGCCGATGCCACCGCGCCGGTGACAATATGAATTTTGGCTTCTAACCGTACGCCGGACATTCCCACCGGATTTTGAATACCACGCTCATCATCGACCAGATATTCCTGTGGAAGCACATGAATCACCTCGCGATCCATGGGTATGGCAACCGCCCGCGCAGCATCGATAACCCGATCGACATCTTGCTCACTGACTTCTGAGCCTTTGACCGCAACGATCCCACGACTGTTAAAACCGGTGATGTGTCCACCGGCAATACCGGCATAGACAGCCGAGATCTCGCAGCCGGCCATCAGTTCCGCTTCTTCTACGGCCTTTTTGATGGAATCGACGGTAGACTCAATATTGACCACCACACCTTTTCTCAGACCGATTGAGGGACTCGTACCAATGCCGATGATGTTTATTTTATCTCCGGAGGCCTCCCCCACAACGGAACATATTTTGGTTGTTCCGATATCTAGGCCGACAATAACTTCTGCTTGCATCTTATACCTCCTTCTGATCTTTACTCGGGGTATTACGTCGAACGGGATTTACAACAATGCGGTTTACATTGTTGAGATCAACGCGATCGAAATCCGGAAAATTTCGTTTTTGCTTCCGATAAATCAGGATATTTTTGAGTATGGCATATTTGAGCGGGTAATTGTGATACCCTAAAACAATGGTTTTGATTTGTTTAAAA
>JASFGZ010000081.1:0-12225 GCA_050123495.1 Desulfobacterales bacterium | reverse complement strand
TTTAAATTGAATTTATATTGAATACCCAGAAATACCCCTGCAATGGCCCAACCGGCAAAAGTCAGCGTTTCATGCATATTGCTGACCGGCACATGGCCGGCCTTGATAAAGCCGTAAACGATCATCAGGGTGTGAAATAAAAAGCCGACCAGAAATAGAAAGAAGCCGGCGCGATGGAAATAGTCTTTCTGGACAAATAGAAATGCAAAATAGCCGGCCATGCTAAGCAGGTACAATATAATGCTGATAAGGATGATTGATTCCATTAATACTCCATTTAAGGCGTGCCGGTTGCCGTTTAGCCGGTTGAGCCTGTTAAAATGGGAAAAATATCTGATCTTATTTCCGGGTCAACGGGCCAGACGGGCTCAACGGGCAAACTGGCTCAACCTATAAGCGATAGCTTATCGTAGTGCTTCGATTTTATATCCTTCACCCAAAATTTTATAAAGCAGCAAATTTATTTCTTCCGTTTTACCTGCCTGCATTAACTGAATGAGATTGCTGTCGATCAATTGATTAAATAATGTTTTATGGGCCTCGGGCTCATGGGCCTCGCTTAACAGTTTTTTACGGATGGCCCCCATGAGAAGCAGAAATTCCGCGTATTCCATACCGAATTGGGTTTCCAGTTTTTGACGCAATTGTTTTGCCAGGGCCGGGCTTTTGCCGGACGTGGAAATGGTAATGACCAAATCGCCCCGCTGGATAATGGAAGGCAGGATAAAATTACAGGCCTCAGGACGATCGGCGATATTGCACAGGGTTTGGGATAGCGCAGCATCGTTGCTGATTTGTTGATTTAAACTTTCATCATCTGTAGCCCCGATGACTAAAAACGCACCTTCTAAATCAGTGGATCGGTATGCACGCCGGGTCAATGTAATGGCTCCTTCTGAGGCCAATTTTGTCAGCTGTTGTGTTGGATTGGGGCTGACAACGTTAACCCTGGCACCGCATTCCAGGAGGGTCTTGACCTTGCGGGTGCCCACGGCGCCACCGCCGACAACCAGGCAATTGCGGTTTTTGATGTCGAGATGGACGGGAAAATATTTCATATTTTGTTGAATTGGTTTTATTGGTTCAATGGGTTGGATTGGTTTCCTTTGAGTTTTTAATTCTTTAATGTGTTTAGGTGAACAAATGAAACCAATGAAACCAATTCAACCAATGTTTATCTTCATCAAATCCTCGGCCAAAATTAACGGGCCGGCGTAAGTTTGGCGACATTCGGCCGCGATATCTTCTTTATCACATTGCGGATAAAAATGGGTTAAGACCAGTTTGCGGACACCGGCTTTGGCAGCAAGATCACCTGCCAAAGACGGCGTCAGGTGTCCTTTGACTCTGAGTTTGTCCGGGAAGGCACACTCACAGATCAACAGATCCGCTTCCTTTGCAAGATCGATGATCGTTTCACTGTAGTCTGTATCCCCGGTATACACGGCCGAAAATCCATCGTTGCTGATAATGCGGAAGGCAATACTTTCTTCGTTGTGCTGCACCGGTGCGGTATTTACGGTAAAATTTTCAAATGTAATCATATCGGCATTTTTGTTGTCAAATTCGATGATCTCCAGTAGGCCGGGAGTTAATTCAATCCACTGACCGTAGACGCTTTTCAAGCTTTCATAAAAATTCAGCAAGCCGTGGCCACCGGCAACCGTCAGAGGGATTTTCCGCCGACTGCCGTCCGGATACTTGGTGGCAAATATAAACGGAACAAATTCGCCGGTGTGATCGGGGTGAAAATGACTGTAAAAAATATGGGTTATTTCGAAAATGGTGGTTTGTACTTCCAGTAAGCGCCGCATGGTACCCGGGCCGGAATCAAACAACAGCCTTGAAGCGCCAACCTGCATAAGTACCGCGCACGAACTTCGTTTCAACGACGGCACACACGTCCCGGAACCTAAAATGGTCACCGTTATGCCTGATTTGGTTCCAACCATATCTTATCAAGCTATTATGAGTGAAATAACCGCTCTTGTTAACTTCATAGCAGAAAAACAAGTGAGCTAAAGTGACTAAAGTTAAGGAATTCTGCCCGTCGAGAGCCTCCCTTCGAGAACCTCAGGGTCTAACGACCGGGTTGAACGATCATTTCCCTAAAAAAGATGGAGCGTAGCGAAACCAAAACTTTTGGCTCTTTAGCCCATTTTAGTTCACTTTAGGCACTTTTACGCTTTTGGCTACTTGGGTTCGACCCGGTGTGCCGTCCTGTTAATAATCCACGACAGCAGTCTATCTTCATCGCGCGCGTCTACGTGTTCTTTAAGATCGTCGAGCGCGATTTCTGCCCGGGCCATGTTTTTGTGGCCCCCGGCATTGCCCAATTTCCCAAATCCTTCCTTGGCAACGTTGCCGGCGTTTTTTCGAATTCCGTCGTTTCGGAAAATAATGGTCAATTTTTTATCACAGATTCCGGAAACAATACTCCAGGTGACGGTATTGACCCTCATAAAAAAGTCGGCAATCAGCACGCAAATGTCCGGATTGACCACATGACCCAGATGAATATAGACTTTGCCCTTTCGTCGGCGCATGTTTTGCAGGGCAATTTTGAAATATTTTAAAAGATCAAAGCGAAGGTCGGCCTTCTCAATCTTGCGGGCAAGATGTATGTTGGCATATCGAAATAAATATTGAAATGCACGCACATCTTCGATCTGGGTTTGCCCCTTAAAATCATTGGTGTCGGTTTTAATGCCATGATACAGGCCGGTGGCGAGTTTTGTAGATGGTTTGATTTTGGCCGCGCGCAGGTATTCCGTTAAAATAGTGGCGGTGGCACCGTAATGGGGCCGGATATCTAAAAACGGTGCTTTGGCACCGGAATCGGGGTGGTGGTCGATAATAACATCCGGCTTTAATTCAGCCATATCTTCATTATGATCCGGCTGGGAATCCACAATAACCACCCGGCTGAATTGATCCGCTTTAATTTCTTCAAAAGGCACCAGGGTTACACCCAGCAGCCGTATCATCGCCAGGTTATCCGGCCGATTGATGGTATTGATGTGAGAAATGGTCACATTCAACACCTTGCGCCACAGTAGGCGACTGACGGCCATCGCACTGGCGATCGCATCGGGATCGGCATTGATTATGATCAGCACATGATCGTTGCCTGAAAATTGATCGTAAAATCGGCGTAGTTTTTCGGGTATAGATCGGCTCATAAAAAATTGATATCCTGAAACAAGCGCCAGGATATTACGACGTGTTCGGTTAGATTACAACAAGATTTTCCAAATTTACCTCAAAGCGCATACCCGCCCGCGTTGCTTTACGCGAATGGCGGGCGTGTCCGTTCAAGCAACAAACAAAAGCCCGGCTTCTAAAAAACCGGGCTCGTTTTACCTGAATCGGCATTTATATTTTTTTAAATACGATTTTATCTCTTTCGGCTTCAGCACTGACCCGGGTACCATCAGGAATTTTACCCTCGAGAATCTCCAGGGACAGGGGATTTTCAATAAATTGCTGGATTACCCGCTTTAACGGCCTTGCACCATAGACCGGATCATAGCCTTTCTCGGCAATTAAATCTTTCGAGCCATCCGATAATATAAGTTCAATATTTTTGTCCGCAAGCCGCCGGCCAAGCTTGTCAATCTGGATGTCTACAATTTTCAGAATGTCATCCACTGTCAGGCTCTGGAATATGATGATTTCATCGATGCGGTTTAAGAACTCGGGCTTAAAACTGGCACGCAAAGCTTCAGTCACCCGGTTTTCCATTTCAGTCCGTTCAGTTGTCCCCAACTCCTGAATCCACTGGCTGCCAACATTGGAAGTCATAATGACAATTGTATTCTTAAAATCAACCGTACGGCCATGACCATCGGTCATGCGGCCGTCATCCAGAATTTGCAGCATCACATTAAAGACCTCCGGGTGCGCTTTTTCAATTTCGTCAAACAGCACTACCGAATAAGGCCGGCGGCGGACCGCTTCTGTCAAGTAGCCGCCTTCTTCGTATCCCACATAGCCGGGGGGGGCACCGATCAGCCGGGCAACGGAATGCTTTTCCATGTATTCGGACATATCTATGCGAACGATGGCCTGTTCACTGTCAAAAATAAACTCCGCCAGTGCTTTCGCCAGTTCGGTTTTACCGACTCCGGTAGGTCCCATGAAAATAAATGAACCGATCGGCCGATTGGGATCCTGCAGCCCCGAGCGGGCGCGGCGAACGGCGTTGGACACGGCCGATACGGCCTCTTCCTGGCCGATGACCCGTCTGTGGAGCCGATCTTCCATACGCACCAGTTTATCTCTTTCACCTTCAAGCATTTTACTCACCGGTATCCCGGTCCAGCGCGAAACGACTTCGGCGACATCCTCATCGTCGACTTCTTCTTTGAGCATCTTGCTGACCTGCTGAAGCTCCGAAAGTCTTTGGTTGGCCTCCTCCAGCTGATTTTCAAGCTCCAGGGCTTTGCCGTATCGGATCTCCGCCACCCGGGCCAGATTGCCTTCTCTCTCCGCCAGCTGAGCTTCGGTGCTCAACTGCTCCTGATCTTCTTTGATTTTGCGGATCGTCTGGATCAGATCTTTTTCATTTTGCCAGTGGCCTTTCATTCTCATCAGCTCATCATTCAAGTCGGCCAGCTCGGCTTCCAGTTTTTTGAGCCGCTCTTTGGAAGCCATGTCCGTTTCCTTTTTCAGGGCCTGACGTTCGATCTCAGACTGGGTGATTTTGCGTTGAATTTCATCAATTTCAGCTGGCATGCTGTCAATTTCAATTCGGAGTTTGGAAGCGCACTCATCAATTAAATCAATGGCTTTGTCCGGTAAAAAGCGATCGGCGATATAGCGATGTGAAAGGGTGGCGGCAGCAACAATGGCCGAATCTTTGATGCGAACGCCGTGATGAATTTCGTATTTTTCTTTCAAGCCCCGCAAAATCGATATGGTATCTTCGACGCTGGGCTCTCCCACCCGTACTGGCTGAAATCGGCGCTCCAGAGCGGCATCTTTTTCAATGTATTTGCGATATTCGTTGAGGGTCGTTGCCCCTACACACCGCAGGGTGCCTCTGGCCAGTGCGGGCTTGAGCATGTTGGATGCATCGACCGCTCCCTCTGCAGCGCCGGCACCCACCACCGTGTGAAGTTCATCGATAAAAAGGATAATCTCACCTTCCGCGGTTTCGACCTCTTTTAACACCGCTTTAAGCCGGTCTTCAAATTCGCCCCGGTATTTGGCGCCGGCAATCAGCGCCCCCATATCAAGGGCGACCAGCCGGCGGTTTTTCAAGGTTTCGGAAACATCGCCTTCCGCGATACGCTGTGCCAGGCCCTCGACGATGGCGGTTTTGCCGACACCCGGTTCTCCGATTAGAACCGGATTGTTCTTGGTGCGCCGGGAAAGGACCTGAACAATGCGCCTGATTTCTTCATCCCGACCGATAACCGGATCCAATTTGCCCAGCCGCGCCAAATCCGTCAGATCGCGGCTGAATTTTTCCAAAGCCTGGTATTTTTCTTCAGGATTGGGGTCGGTGATACGCTGGTTGCCCCGGATTTCCCGAAGTACTTTCAAAATCGCCTCACGGGTTACCCCGGCAGCCTTGAGAATAGTGGCGGCTTCGCCGTTTTTTTCATCGGCTATGGCCAAAAGGATATGTTCGATACTGACATATTCGTCCTTCATATTGGTGGCTTCGGAAAAAGCCCGCTCCAGGACCGCCTTGGTCCTGGACGAGATATAGGCCTCACCCGTCCCTGCACCGCTAACGCTAGGAAGCTTGGCAATTGCCGCGGTTGCCTGCTGAGCGATCTCATTCGGCGCAGCTCCCAATTTACGAAGCATGGCGCCTGCGATACCTTCACTTTCAGCGAGCATGGCTGCCAGCAGATGTTCGGGTTCAATCTGCTGGTTATTGTGCTGCGAAGCCAGCGACTGGGCACTTTGTATAAGCTCCTGAGATTTTATTGTAAATTTGTCGAAACGCATTCGTTTTCCCCTAAAAACCGATACTATTTTAAGATAAAATAATCACATTACTAATAATGTCAACGATATAATAGTAATGAAACGAATAAAATTGCGGATTGCGGATTGCGGATTTCGGATTGAATATTGAACATATCGCGTATTCAAAATCCGCAATCTGCAATCTGCAATTGATTTTACGCCAGCACTCCGATGTTAACATATCACAGATAAAAGTATTTGTTCAACTAATGGACCAAGCGTGAAAAGGCTGCGCCAGACGCAAGCTCTCATAAATGGCAATACCGGCGGCAGTGGATAGATTTAGCGATCGAATCTCTTTGGTGATGGGGATATGATAGGTGGCGCCCGGATACCGGCTCACAATGTCTTCGGGAAGCCCGCGGGTTTCGGAGCCGAAAATGAGAAATTGCCGTGCAGGTGACGGCATGGACCAAAACGGCTGCGCCCCGGTTTTTGAAAAGATGGCCACTTCATCCTGGCCGGGTGCCAGTTTTGATTCCAAACTGTCAAAATTCTCCCAGACACTGAGCTTCACGTGTTTCCAGTAGTCCAAACCCGCCCGTTTTACTTCCTTGCTGTCCAGCGAAAACCCCAGCGGCCGGATGAGATGCAGATAGGACCCGGTGGCCACACAGGTCCGTCCGATGTTGCCGGTGTTCCAGTGGATCTCCGGCGAGACCAGAACCACGTGGCGCTCAAAGGTGCTGCTTCTATCATTTGGCAGGTTTTGAGGCACTTTTGTGCTTCCATTTCAGCTTCAATAGGTTTCAGGTGTCTGGTGTCAGGTGTCAGCAAAACGAGCCTGAAGACAGAGGGAGTTATCAGACTCTGTCTTCTGTCTAATCTTTCCTGACACCTGAACACTGAAACCTGACACTTATTTTATACTCTTTTCCCGCAGTGCGGGCAGTATTTGAAATTCTGATCCAGTGTTTTTCCGCAATATCTGCACGTCCTGGCGTCTTCCGGCTGCTGCGGGGTGACATCCGGGCCGGGTGCATGTGCGGTCTGCTCGCAACGGTCGCATATTATAAACGGCTCACCCTTTTTGACTCTAAAAATCGGAATAAAAAACAGGCTGAGGTAGTGGTCCATGCGTTTATAATACGCCTGATGCAACCCGCAAACCGGACATCTGCGGGGATTTTGATCTAATACTTTTATTTTAGGTGAGACACCGGCAATAAAAATCATCTTAACATATGATTTAAAATTTTGGGGTAGTAACTATAGATATAATTTAGATACAATATGTTACGGTTTGAATTTCGAAATTCGAATATCGAAATCCGAAACAAGCACAAAAATCGAATGACCAAAATCCTAAGCACCGTTTTGAATATTTGAATTTATGATTTTGACTTTGTTTCTAATTTCGGATTTCGTGCTTCGGATTTAATTACTATTCTTCAGCCTATATTGTTCCAGATAACAACCTCTCTATTTTAGAATGACCTCGGTTTACATATAACTTCCCTGATCCTCATATCAAAAAAATTATTCTGGTGAGCGGGTTTGAGCACCAGGGCGGCATCTGCCCCGTGGCCGGATCCGCCGATGGAAATGATATCATTGCCGGTAAGGGCACCGGCGTCTGCAGCCATCACCGCCACTTCTACCGCAACCTTGATACCCTGGCCAAAAAGCCTCAATGTGTCGGCCATAATTAAGACCGGATATACACCGGAATGTTTTTTGGCAATGGCGCGTTCAAGGCCCGAAAGGGCATGGCTGGCGGCTACCACCGTTAACCCTTTATTTTGCAAATCTTCTTTGACATCATTCGGCATTGTATTTTTAAATGGTTCTTTAAACCCGCTATGGTAGGTGACCACCGTGATGCGGGGTCCATCGAAGATTTCGATGGCTCTGTATGCTGTAAAGCCGGTGGTTGATGCCACCACCACCTCGTTTATTCCCAGGGCTCTAGCCCTTTGGGCCGCAAGTTCCAAGGTTTGGTCAGTGTTGTCTCTTCCGGGCTTGTCAAAATACATCCTCTCCTCCTCAATATTTCAAGACTTAAGTTTGATATGTATCCACGTACGCCAAAATACCCTGTCTGCCTCAGGCGGACTGCCAGGAGCTTCATTGGAGAAATCATAATATCGCAAATCACATGCCAGTCAATAAATAGATCATTAGAAGCTTTCTCAAAAATGAATTTAATACTCAATGGTAAAGTTTTTAAATGATAACAAGTTCTTATAACAGCAAGTGCGCTAAAGTGGCAAGTGATCTAAAGTGACTAAAGTTAAGGAATTCTGCCCTTCGAGGGCCTCTGGGTCGAACGATCAATTTTTTAGAGATGGAGTGCGAGCGACGCCATAATTTTAGGCACTTTAGCTCATTTTAGTCACTTTAGGCACTTCAAACTTTAGAGCATCTTGAGAACCTTTTTTCCTGTCTTCCAAGATGAACTGATAATTTCGAGATAGTTCCTAAACCATTTGTTCTTGCGCCGCTGAGCAATCGTTATTAGAGTAAAAAGATTATCTCATTACCGACTCACCCAAAACCAACAGGAGGTTAATATGGCCGAGGCAAAATTAGGCGATACCGTTAAAATTCACTTTACCGGCAAATTGCAAGACGAAACAGTTATCGAAACGTCAAAAGATCGTGATCCGCTTGAATTTAAGATCGGAGAAGGAGTCGTGATTCCCGGATTGGAGCAGGGCGTCATTGGTATGGCCGCCGGAGATAAAAAGACGATCTCCGTTTCACCGGAGGACGCATTCGGCCAAATACAGGAAGATCTGGTGGTGGATTTAAACAAAGGTGAGTTTCCGGAGCATATTGAACTTACGGTGGGTGCTTATCTAAATGTTGAATCATCGGATGGCAAGGGATTTCAGGCCAAAATTGTTGAGATTAAGGAAGAAATGGTAACCCTTGATGCCAACCATCCGTTGGCGGGGGCGATCATAAATTTCGATGTGGAACTGTTAGAAATTGTTTAATTCAGGTAATATCTTTTTAAAGGATATGCATTTCACAAACTTTTCGGAAATGGTGACCGTAGATTGCAAATGTAATGGCCAATGGCATCAATTCAGGGCGCTTGCGCAGTGTCCACAATAGCAGCTTCCAATACTGGAAACGCTCCTTGCCGAAAATCCCGAGGCGGATGCTGGATCGGAAAAATGCCATAAAGCGCTGGAAGTCCAGCTGTATATTTTTTTTCGGTGCTTTGTACTCTTTCAAAAATGTCCTCACGCGCTCATAATATATTTTAGGCGAATAAATGTGCCCCATAATATTCTTATATCCGTCCGACAATGCTTTAAGGTCCATACGCGGGATGATATTCGTTGTGCCGTCGGTATTGCATGATATCAAGCCCGCTAAACGCCCCTCCCGTTTCAGTCGGTCATAAAGCCGTGTGCCGGGAGGGGCATTCAGCAATCCGACCATGGCTGTCACGATCCCGCTCTTCTGGATAAAGTCAATTTGCCGTTGGAAGATAGAGGGCGTATCACTATCAAAACCCACTATGAAGCCCCCCTGAACCTGGAGGCCGGTTCTTTGCATGCGTTTTACGTCTTCGACCAGATTACGGTTTTTGTTCTGCGGTTTATTGCATTCAGCCAGACCCTCTTCCGCCGGAGTCTCGATTCCGATAAAGACCGAATCAAATCCTGCCGCTACCATTAACGCCATTAACGGTTCATTATCAGCCAGATTGACAGAAGCTTCGGTGTTGAAGCGGATTTGCTTTTTGTCTTTCTGCCATTCGATTATCGCCGGTAGGAGCTTGGTCATAAGATACTTTTTATTTCCGATAAAGTTGTCATCGACGAAAAAAATCTGTCCGCGCCACCCCAGATTGTAAAGCCCATCCAGCTCGGTAAGGATTTGGGCAGAGGTTTTTATTCGCACCCGATGCCCAAGCAACGCCGTTATATTACAGAAGTCGCAATTAAATGGACAGCCGCGGGAAAACTGGATGCTCATGGCGGCGTAGCGCTTCGCGTCAATCAAGCCCCACATCGGTGGAGGCGTTTTGCTGAGGTCGGCAAATTCGGATGTCTCATAGACTTGTGCAGCATTTCCCCGCTCGAGATCCCGCAGAAAAGAAGGCAGCGTCAGCTCGGCTTCATTCAACACAAAATGATCAACTGCCTCAAACTCCGGATGTTCGTCTGTAAAAAGCGGTCCCCCGGCAACCACTTTAATGCCCGCTTTTTTGCTACGTTTGATAATCTGGCGAGCTGATTCTCTCTGTACGGCCATAGCGCTGATAAACACGGTGTCAGCCCATTGCAAATCCTTTTCGGTGAGCTTGGTTACATTAATGTCGACAAGGCGCTTGGGCCAACTGGGGGGCAGCATGGCTGCTACCGTCAGCAGGCCTAAGGGGGGGAAGGCCGCTTTTTTGTGAATGAACTTGAGGGCATGCTTAAAACTCCAGAAGGTGTCTGGAAATGCCGGGTATATGAGCAGTGTCTTCATAGGTCTGCTTTGGGACTCTCGATTTGCCGCAACTTCAGAGGATTATGCTTCCTGAAGTGATGCCAATAGATCCAGATCGTCAAATAGGAGTTCTCTGGACAGGTTGCCGTCCTTTCCATATAATTCAATTACGGAATCGGCAATGATATTGGCATAGATGCTTATGGGATACAAATTATCAGTCCGCAGCACGGACACCAGGAATTCCTTCCCCTGTGATATCGCCCTTTTAATCATTTTGCCTTCATAGGTTTCAGTACACAGAAGGGTAAAATCGTCCTGGGCTAACGCACTAATTTCATACCTTTTGACGTTACCTACAACTGCCGCATATTCTTCAATTGTTAACTCACTCGTTTTTTTATCGCGCGAAATAAAATATCTCTGTTTCATGTTCCTCCCATCAGGGTAAAAAAAGGCAGAGTCCTCTGTGACGCTGCCTTTAACTGTCTTTGGTTGAAAGTAAGCCAGCGAAAAATCAGATTCGCTTAACCTTGACTGCCTGCTTTCCTCTCTGGGTCTCCTTTACTTCAAAAGAAACCCGATCATCTGATCGCAGTGTAAAAAATCCATGGTCTTCAATTCCAGATCTATGTACGAAGATATCGCCCTCCTCATCCGACTCGATAAAGCCATATCCCTTTTTTTCATTGTACCACTTAATTCGACCTTCAGCCATTGGTGAGAGCCTCCTTATCCTTAACCGTTTGTACTTTTTCTTTGGAGATCACCCCGGAGGAAGGCCTAAAACAGCACGGATATGTAAATACGAAATCTGTTTATGTCCGGATCTAAAAGAAATTCCCCAAAAGCGTACAAAAAATTAGATTCTCAATTCGAATTGAATTCACTTCTATTAACATTTTTTAATTTTCTCCACAAGTCTTTTATTTTTCAATATATTCAAAATACATAACGCAAAGAAAATTTTAAATTGGAAAAAAATTCATTGGCAGGTTTCATCATTTTCCGTATTCTTGCGATAATATATTGATTTGGTCTTCGAAATGATTATATGATACCTATGTTTTAATTTATTCAGCGAAAGGATTTGAAATGGAGATTATTCAAAAAGAGGAGAACGGGATTGTATTTTTAGCCTTTAAAGGTCGCCTGGATGGAAAATCCGCGAATGAAGCTGAGGACACCATTAAAAGCATTTTAAAAGACGACAATAACCGACTCCTTTTCGATTTTGAATTTCTAGAATATCTCAGCAGCGCAGGCTTGCGGGTGATATTGGGTGCTGCAAAAGAAATGAAGCGCAGAGATGGAAAATTTGTTCTCTGTGCTCTGAATGCATATGTAAAGGAAGTGTTTGAGGTCAGCGGATTTGGCGCTATTATTCCAATTGCAGATTCTGTGAAGTCCGGGATAAATGAGATTTCCTAAATTTTGGTTCTAATGAAACCGTCTCAACAGCGATTGGAATCGGTTTCAAAACCCCATCTCCCCCCTTAATGCAGCGGGGTTTCGCATCTGATTTTTTGGGTTAGGGTGCAGCACAGGCCTCCGATAAATGCGCACAATAAATAAGTGCGCTAAAGTTTAAAGTGATCTAAAGTGACTAAAGTTGTGGAATTTTGTCTATTTAATAAAAGATGGAGCGCAGCGACGCCTAAACTTTAGTCACTTTAGGCATTTTAGTTCACTTTAGGCACTTTTAGCCCTTGAACCTGATCTGAGGTTTTAAAACCACTTCTATGTTAAAGATCGGGGATCAAATTTCCGTGTGCGTCAAAGTTCATTGGACCGGCGGCGCCGATGATCTCAATGTCATCCATTTGTTCGGCTTCGGTAAGCATG
>JASFGZ010000080.1:0-12340 GCA_050123495.1 Desulfobacterales bacterium | reverse complement strand
TTGACGGTCGGTTTCCTGTATTGGCGGGCACAGGCCGCGGGGCAACCCGCAAAACTGTCGAAATGTGTCAATTTGCGCAGGAGGTTGAAGCGGACGGTTTGCTCGTTGTAAGTCCCTATTACAACCTTGTTACCACGGAGGGATTGTTTCGACACTATAAGTTGGTAGCAGAAAACATTGATATCGGGATTATGATTTACAACAACCCTGTTGCAAGTAAATTGTGGATACCAGTTGAGCTCATGGTAAGACTTTCCAAAATCGAAAATATCATTGCTGACAAAGAAAACACCGCGAATGCACTGGCATTTTACGCAATGCAAAAAGCGGTGGACCCCGATGATATGGTCATCACATGCGGGATTGGACAGCACATGTATCCTTTCGAGGCCTTGTTTGGATGCCCGGGATTTGTCACCGAGTTTGCCAACTTTGCACCCGAGATAGCAATTGAATGCTATCGGGCTGCTCAAGAAAAAAACTTTGAGCGGTTAATCCAACTGACCGACAAGATTGCACCGTATTACCAGTTTCTGGGAAAGCTGGCACGGCGCCGCACTGCCATTCCAACTGTTCTTTCACCTTATATCTCATCCAATGAGCTTCCGTTGTACCAGAGCATCATCAAAGAAGCCATGGACTTAACCGGGATGTCGGTCGGCAAAGTGCGCGAACCAATGGAAAATATTACCCCAGCAGAAAAGAATGAACTGCGTGAGGTATTGGTCCAAATGGGTGTGCTCTAAACAGATTTCAATCCTTTAAATGAAAGGCTGCCGGAACTTAACCATTGTGAGGTATTAAGCGCTAATGGCCCCTATAAAAGAAGCATATTTAAGGTTCTTTGCAATCTATGCCAAATTTGCCGGCTTCCTATCGCGCATATGCCTGTATTTGAGTTATTTTCTCCTGGTTGCGGTGACGATCATCGCGGTGCTCGGCGTCTATTATCGATATGTGCTGATTGACCCTCTTCAATGGGCCGAAGAAATCGCACGCTATATTTTGATCTGGATGACACTAATCGGCGCGAGTGTCGCCGTTAAAGAAAGAAAACACGTGATGTTGACGTCCGTGGTCGCACGGATACCCGAGCGCATGGCACTTATTATCGAAATTGTTTTTTTTCTAATCATTATTTTCATAATCGGCCTGATTGCGAATGAAAGTATCATCATGGTATACGCCCGCTCTGCCAAAACAATATCGGCTTCGCTCCAAATCAGCATGTTGTGGGCACACACTGCGTTGCCCGTTGGCTTTGCGCTTATATTGATCCAGTCATTTTATATATTATTTGAAGATATAAAAATATTTATAGCGAAAGAGTCGTTTCGAGAGAAAATTACGTTCTAAGACGGGGAGGTGTAAGCTATTTTATATTTAGGTGTCCTATTGATCATATTCCTATTTTTAGGGATGCCAATTGCCTTTACTATCGGTTTTCCAAGCGTAATTTACATTCTTTTTAACGACCCGAACTGGCTCAAGGTTGTTCCACAGCGAATCTTTCATGGAATGAACTCATTTGTTTTCCTGGCCATCCCATTTTTTATCATGGTCGGAGAAATCATGAGTGAATCGAAAATCACCGATCGGATTATCCATTTTACGGATTCGCTTGTCGGCCATGTACGAGGCGGGTTTGCTCAGGTTAATGTCATATCCAGTATGTTTTTTGCCGGCATCAGTGGGGCAGCACTGGCTGATGTGGCCGGACTGGGGTCCGTCTTTATCCCAGCCATGGAAAAAAATGGTTACGAACGGAAGTTTGCCGCTGCGATTACCGCAACCTCCTCTATACAAGGACCGATTATCCCCCCGAGCATCATCATCGTCGTATATGCTGCGATCATGGGCGTTTCTGTGGGAGCTTTATTTGCTGCCGGGATTGTTCCCGGGGTTATGATAGGTGTGACGGATTGTTTGATCATTGCTTTTAAGGCAAAGTTGAGGGGCTATCCCAAAAGGGGCACACCGTTTTCGATTATAGAAGTCGCCAAGAGCCTCTTGAGTGCCTTCCCCGCGCTAGTACTGCCCGTGATTATCATGGGGGGCATTATAGGTGGAATATTCACGCCCACCGAAGCAGCTGCCGTGGCGGTTTTTTACGGCGTACTTTTAGGTATCATTTTCTTCAGATCATTAAAACTGTCGGCATTTTTCCGTATATTCAAAAATACCATTATAAAGTCGTCGGCGTTATTTATTATTGTCGCCTTTGCCAATATTTTTTCCTGGGTATTGGCAATGGAAGATGTTCCAGGGCTTATCGGCACTTACGTATTTGGCTGGACGGATAATATTTATCTCATTTTGTTATTAATTAATGTCATTTTCCTTTTCGTCGGCACCTGGCTAGAAGCCGGTGCCGCCATTATCCTTCTGGCACCGGTTTTCGGTCCGGCTCTCGTCGATCTGGGAATTCATCCGGTTCACCTGGGCATGGTTATGATCGTCAATCTGGTCATCGGACTTATTACGCCGCCGTTTGGAATCGTGCTTTACGCGGTATCTTCGATATCGGGCTGCAACATCGAAGAGATTTCCAAAGAAGCGTTGCCATATATTTTTTTGGATATTGGGGTGTTGTTATTAATAACCTATTTTCCCGCAATCACGCTATTTTTTCCGAGGATATTCGGGCTGGTCCAATGAAATGTAAAACCGATCCTTGAGCGCAGGTGGAAATATTGTCCCTAAGTTACGTTAACCTGGTGTTTTCAATTAGAAGACATGTGAGTGAAAATTGGGGGGTGGTTTCCAAAATTAGAATGAAGGGAGGTGGTTACATTTTTAAAACAGACTTGTCAAAAGAAGGCAGGGGAATGAACAGCCGAATTTGTCAGGCACGAAAATTCTCAACTATCAATTTCAGGGTCGATAATAACTTTAGCAGACTCAACTCCTGTCTGAACATGATTAACACAAGCAAAAGGAGGGAACTACAATGAAACACAACCTCAAGATTTTACTGGCAATTATTTTGGTGTTCATGTTTTGTTCCGTGGCAACAGCAGCCAAGTATAAATTCAGGGTGGCTTATACCGATGCGCCTCGTTTGCAAGTTGGAAATGAAAAGTTGATCCATGTAACTGTTGCGGCTGTTTATGCTTTTGATGATTCCGTTAACGCCATGACCGGTGGGGCTTTTGATGTTCAATTTAAACACAGCGCCGTTTTAGGCGGTCAGATCGAGACGATCGATCAGGTCTTGGCAGGTGCGATTGAAGCCACTACACCGGCAATACCCGCGCTTGCCGGGTATTTTCCGCAAGTTCAAATACTTTCAATCCCCTATCTCTGGGATAACCCGGTTGTTGCCTGGAAAGTATTTGATGGCGAATTCGGTCAAAAATTCTTTGATCGGATGGCCAAAGAAAGCAATCTCCGTGTGATAACCATTTTCGATAATGGTGGTTATCGCAATTTTTCAAATAACGTCCGCTTGGTTAAAACTCCGGCAGATATGAAGGGGATCAAAATACGGACAATGGAGAGTCCGGCCCAGATGAAAATTGTCGAGTCTCTGGGCGCCGCCCCGACTCCGATTGCTTGGAAGGAGCTATATTCATCACTTCAAACCGGTGTTGTTGACGGGCAGGAGAATTCTCCGGCCACCATTATTGCGGGTTCTCTTCATGAAGTCCAAAAATATTATGTCACTGATCAACACACATTGAGCCTAGCAGTATTTGCCGTCAACGAGGATTGGTACCAAAAACTACCTGCAGACATTAGAGCCAGAGTAAAGATAGCGGGCAAGATTGCTTCAGTGGCCGGACGCGGAGCAGCCTGGACCAACAATAAACTGGCGCAGGAGTATATCGTGTCGCACGGGATGCAAATCTATCATCCCACCTCGGAAGAACGAGCTCAATTCAGGAAATTAGCACAGCCGGCAGTTCTTGAATGGATGAGGCAAAATCCAAAAATTGATAACAAATTGATCGATGAATTACTTCAAGCTGTGCAAAATGCAGAAAAGGAACTTGGAATAAAGTAAGTCATAAAAGAAATGATATGAGTGTTCGGGGCCGGGAATACTATCCTATCCCCGAGCACTTAAACTACAGATTACTGAAAGGCCTTTTTCGGTCTATGCGCTCCCTCCAGATTACCAGACCGCGCTTATTAGAAATTATTGATACGCCCTATCCATCATTGCCCGGCAAGGGATGGATTATTGTGCGTCTTATCCACGCACTGATTTGCGGTAGCGATCTTCCGGCATTTAGCGGCAAATACCAATTTTTAGACTATCCGCTGCAGCCGGGAATGTACATCCACGAGTGTGCCGGTGAAGTTGTTGAGAGCACATCGAATAGATTTCGGCCAGAGGATCGGGTAGTGGCGATGCCTCACGAATGCTGCGGTCTATCCGAGTATTATCTTGCGCCAGAGGACAGTGCCGTTCAGATTCCGGATGTTTTTGGTAACGCTGAACTCGCTCCTCTTATCCAGCCGTTGTCGACCGTATTGTATGCGGCCGACAAACTTGGAAATGTTACAAACCAGAGTGTCACGGTATTAGGTGGGGGACCCATCGGGCTGATGATGACCTGGATCTTAAACATGCGCGGCGCCAGCGCCATCCGGATAATCGATCCGATCCGGGATCGTTGCGAATTTGCAAAGACATTTGGGGCATCAGCGACTTTGGCAGTCACCAGCACTGAAGCACGGGCATTGCACCGTAGTAATGTGTTGGGCTTTCCTGAAGCCGACATCTGTGTGGAAGCTGTCGGGCATCAACAGGAAGTACTCAACGATGCAATTGCTTTTGTTCGTCCCGAAGGGCGGCTTCTGGTACTGGGTATACCCGATCAGCCGGTATATGCACTGGAATATGAGCGATTACTACGTAAAAATCTTCAACTGATCGCATCGGTAACACCCAATTGGGTAAATTACATGACTAAGGCGGCTGAGGTTTTGATCCAACAAGAACGCAACCTGCAGCCGCTGATAACCCATCGTTTTGATATCACGAGTGCAACCAAGGCCTATTCTCTCTGCGAGGCAAGAACGGATGGGGTTTGCAAAGCCTTACTAAAAGCCGGCCAGGAAAGTTGGAAGCGTGTAGAAGAATAAGGATGTAACTATTTCAAAGAATAGAGGCTGTGAAATAATGGATAAAATTTTTTTAGGAGTTGATGTCGGTACCGGTAGTGTGCGAGTGGGCGCCTTTGACAGCCAGGGCAAAAAAAGAGGGCAGGGCGAACATGTCATCAAAATTTGGCGTCCAAGACCGGATTTTGTGGAGCAATCCTCGGACGATATTTGGCGGGCCACCGGCAAAGCCGTGCGCACATGTCTTAATTCAGGTCGCTTGAATCCGAAATCGGTTAAAGGCATTTCTTTTGACGCAACTTGCTCTCTGGTGGTCCTTGGTAAAAATTTCGAACCAATCACTGTGTCGCCCACAAAGAAATCCAATCAAAACATCATCGTCTGGATGGACCACCGTGCAACTAAAGAAACTGAGACCATCAATGCTACCCAACATAAGGTTTTGCGATATGTGGGCGGAAAGATTTCACCGGAAATGGAATCGCCCAAGCTTCTGTGGCTGAAGAAAAATTTAAAAAGCACCTGGAAAAAGGCCACAAAATTTTTGGATCTGGCTGATTTTATGGTCTTTAGGGCTTGCGGAAATGACGTGCGCAGTCTTTGCACCACAGTATGCAAATGGACGTATCTGGGTCACGAAGGCCCTGCCGGTCGATATGATATGGGTTTTTTTCAAAAAATTGGCATCCAAGATATCTTCGATAATGAAAAAGTTCAAACGGTCTCACGTCCCATAGGTGAAGTCGCGGGGGAACTGACAGCCACTTCCGCTAGCCAACTGGGCCTTGTATCCGGTATCCCGATAGGGGTGGGCATTATTGATGCGCATGCCGGTGGCATTGGGTCTTTGGGTCCCGTCTTGCGGGGAACGAAAAAAAAAGCAGTGCCCTTTGACCGAGCCATTGCCCTGATCGGCGGGACCTCCTCCTGCCATATGGCGGTTTCTGCTGCGCCAAGATTCATCAGCGGTATATGGGGACCATACTACGGTGCGATGATACCGGGGTTGTGGCTGAATGAAGGCGGGCAATCTTCTACCGGCTCGTTAATTGACTACACGATTCGCAACAATGCTTCATTTCTTCTGGTTTCAAAAGCGGCCAAAGCCCGAGGTCAGGATGTGTACACTTTTCTAAACCACATGGTGAAGAAGCTGAAATCAAAACACGGCATTGGCATATTCCGCCACCTGCATATGTTACCTGATCATCACGGAAATCGGTCCCCAAGGGCGAATCCCGCGGCAAGAGGTATAGTCAGCGGGCTGACCTTGAACACTACCATTGAAGAGACGGCCCTCTGGTATGGCGCCACTCTGCAAGCCATCGCTTACGGAACACGCCATATCATCGAGGCCATGAACGCCAAAGGGTATTATATATCCCAAATTTACATGTGCGGCGGGCATCTGAAAAATGAGGTGTTCATCCAGGAGCACGCCGATGTAACCGGATGTGAGATGATTATGCCCAGAGAACCGGAAGCGGTGCTGCTGGGAGCCGCGATTTTGGGTGCCGTTGCAGCTGGTGAAAATGGGGATGTTGTATCCGCGATGCGAGCCATGTCCAGGGTAGGCAAGGTGTATCATCCGAATTCGGCCACGGCTGATTTTCATAAAGAAAAGTATGCCGTGTATAAAGAGATGTTTAAGTTTCAGAACAAAATCCACAAACGAATGAATTCCGTCTGACTCAGGGGAAAAGAAAATGAGCAAAAAAATCTACTTGATTAACAATGGCGATTTTCGGGATGCAGCCGGTGTTATCTGCTGGCCGGAGCAAAAACAGACACTGGATGCTGTTCAAAATGCATTCGCCAAACTCGGATATGAAACTGAAGCTTATCCGCAATACGATCCTGAACGAAAACATGGTTTTATCACCAAACAATGCGAAGGTGCAGATGTGTTTTCGGAGATAGATCCGACTGCTCCGGTAGTAGTGGTTCTCAGTATCTGGGCTTATTCCCATCATGTATGCGGAAACCTGCAGACTCACAAAGGGCCCATTTTACTGTTGGCAAATTTTGACGGTACCTGGCCGGGACTGGTAGCTTTGTTGAACCACTCCGCAACTCTGGATCGTCTGTGCGTGAAGCATTCACGTCTGTGGAGTGAAACATTTGAGAATGACTTGGAATTCATGAATCGGTTGAAAACATGGTGTGAATCCGGTGAAATTATTTATGACACTTCACATGTGGTGAATGCTTCCAAACTAAAGCTTTCAAGTGATTCTGTCGAGTTCGGCAAGAAACTGGCAGCCGATATTTTCAGGAACAAACGAATCATGGGCCAACTCGACCCCGGCTGTATGGGAATGCTCAATGCGGTTATGAACCCAGCAAAATTGGGAGCCATCGGTATGCCGGTGGAGTTGCTCAATCAATCGGATCTTGTGGCCGAGATGAACCTTGTGGACGATGATGAAGCGCGAAGCCACTTGAAATGGCTGCAAGATAGAGGTGTTTGGTTTGACTGGGGCTCGGATGCGGTTGAGCAGTTAGTTGAACCCCAAGTTCTTGAGCAGATGAAGATGTATTCAGCGGCAGCGCGCTTTTACCAGCGCTATGGTCTCAGTGCTATCGGCATCCCCTATCAGGTGGGTTTGGTTCGTTGCGTGGCTGCTTCGGATCTGGCAGAAGGGATGCTGAACAACTCCGAACGGCCTGATGTCATTGATCCGGATAGCGGAAACATTATCAATCCTGGCAAACATATTGTGCATTTCAATGAAGGCGACATGGGCTCAGGCATCCCCCAAGTGTTAATGAGCGATATTTATGTCCGCAAAGGTATACCGCCTGAAACCACTCTGCACGATATTCGCTGGGGACGGGAATTCGACGGTAAATTCATCTGGGTCTTTGAGATATCCGGTGGTGCGCCGCCAGCTCATTTCGGCGGCTGGCAAAACACAAAGGTATACCGCCAACCAAGCATGTATTTTCCACTGGGCGGAGGCACCTGCTCGGGAGTTTCCAAACCCGGAACCATCACCTGGGCGCGCTTCTATGAGCATTTCGGCGAGATAGGCATGGATTGTGGTACCGGTGAGGTTATTGAACTTCCCGAAGAAGAAACCAAAGACCGTTTGGAAAAAACCACAGCTGAGTGGCCTATTGCCAATGCATATATTCCCGGATATGGAAGAGATCAGTGCATGGCCACGCATATGTCCAACCACATTACCATCGGCTATGGGGACATCTTGCCAGAGCTTGTGGTAACCTGTCTTAATCTCGGTATTCCGACCCGGGTAGCTGGGGATGTCAAAGATGATTTGATGTAATCTTATAGGTTTAGAGGAAAGGAGGACGGGAAGCTCAAAAATTCCGCCACTTTCGTTTCTATCCAAAATTACATATTAGGTATACGAATTCATACTTTGGTTGAATTGTGGACCGGCTATAAACCCAACCTCCTGAAAAATTACACCTTTCATTCGCTAATCCTAAAATTTTAGCACACCCACAAAGATTCGATACAGGCATATAAACAAAATAAAGGTTCAAAAAAGTATGTATTGGCAATTACCTAATCTGCAAAATCATATGCTTTAATTGAAACATGGAATTTTTGGTCAGGACACCTGTAGTAGACCTTGCCAGATCATCTTCTAAAAACTCTTGCGATATCCATTTGAAACATGTACTTTTTGCAGAGTTGAATTTATGGTAGAACCTGGCTTACAAAGTACCTCAAATTTTATTCTGTCTCAGATGATATTGCAACGTTGCCCGAACTGCTTTTAAGATGATTTATGATATGTTGTCTGGCAAAAAGATCGCTCAACACAACATAATAGCACCGAAAATGATTATTCGATTGTGATCGCACAAAGTATTTCCCTGAATACGGTTTACAGGGAGAATGTGAAATGGGGTAATGGAAACATAACATTTCATCAAAAGGAGGTCGTTATGAAAACAAAATTTTTTGCTATCGCCACCATTATTTTAATAATAACCGCCTCTTCTGTTGCTGCCGCTGATAAAGTGACGCTCACTTTTTCATCAGTCAGCGTTCCTGGAGATGCGCATACGCGAGCCATGCAGATGTTCAAAATGACGCTCAAAAAACTCTCTGATGAACAAATGGATGTTGATGTTTATCATTCCGGACAGCTTTTCTCACAAGAGGCTGAAATCGCTGCCGTACGAAGAGGGACAATCGATATCGCCTACACATCCGCTGGATGGAATGCTGAGTTTGTACCTTATCTGTCAATGCTTGGTGCTGTATATACCTTTAGCGGATACAAACACATGACAAAAGTATTGAATGGCGAAATTGGAGAAAAAATATTCGAAGATGTGGCTAAAGCCACCGGCGCACGTCCTTTGGCAGCATTTTATCTTGGCACCCGTCAGCTAAATCTCGTTGAAAGAGTCGGACCGGTTCGCCATCCCAAAGACATGAAAGGAGTAAAACTGAGAACGCCTGGAAGCCCCACCTGGATAGCACTCGGTAAGGCGCTGGGGGGAAATCCAACTCCTATGTCATTTACTGAAGTTTACATGGGACTGAAAACCGGAGTCATTGAAGGCCAGGACAATCCACTCCCCACGGATAAGAATGCCAAATTTTATGAAGTAACCAAATATATTGTACTTACGGATCACCTCGCGGACTCTGTCTGGCCGACTATCAATGAGAAAAAGTGGCAATCATTAAGCGCCAAGCAGAAAGGTTGGGTAATGGAAGCCATTGAGGTTGCACGTAAAGCATGTGATGAGCAAAATCTGGCGAATGAGGCTAACCTAGTTGAATTTTTTAAGAAAAAAGGCCTAATTATTATTGAAGATCCAGATAAAGACGCTTTTCAAAAATATGCGAAAAACTCTTACCTAACCGAAAGCAAAGATATTTCAAAAGATTGGGATTTAGATCTATACGAAAAGATTCAGCAAGTAAAATAAAAGTTAAATTCAGCCGGTATTCATCCGGGAATAGTTCACAGTTAAAGGCTTTGGTTATCATTTTCCCAGATGGTTACCGGCTTGACGACCAACCATTACCCCCCTCATTGAGAAAAGGCGATTCAGAATCAATCCATCAAATATCACATCGATTGAAGACCGATTATGAAAGACAGACGACACATCCTGAAAGGGACATGGACAGTTGTTCTGGATTTGGTTGAAAAGTATGTCCCTATGGTTGTTTTCTCTATTTTGTTCGTTGCGTTTATTATCCAGATATTCTGCAGGTATTTCCTTGTACCGTTAACATGGCCTATGGAGCTAACGCTTATCTGCTTTGTTTGGACTGCATTGCTCGGTGGTCTCTTAGCAAAGCGTTCAAATTCTCATGTTGTCTTCAGTATGGTTTATGATGTAGCGAAACCCAAAGTAAAGCTTTATATGCGTTTAGTCGGTAATTTTCTCCTTTTTATTTCCTTTTGCATCGCCCTTTATCCAAGCTATGACTATGTCATCTTTATGGGATTTAAAAAATCGAATGTTTTAAAAATCCCAATGGATTTCGCATTTTCTCCTTTTATTGTATTTCTGATTTTCATGATTGGGCGAATCGGAAAAGAGCTTTTAGATGATTTCAAAAAGCTATTAAGGGGAGGCCTTTAGCATGAACATCGCCCTGCTTGTCTTTGTTGTATCATTTATTCTTGTGTTTGTTTTGCGGATACCCATTGCTGCGGGCATGTTCATGTCGTCCATATTTTATTTCGTTATAGCCAAAGGTCCCATTGCTGAAATAAGCATGGTTGCAACACAATTCCTGACGAGCCTTAACTCCAGTTTTGTTCTCATTGCGGTACCCCTCTTCGTATTTATGGCCGAGATCATGAATTCAGGTAAGGTAACGGACATGATATTCTCATTTGCATCGGCTCTTGTAGGAAGGCGACGAGGAGGCCTCGGTCATGTGAATGTGGTGGCTTCCATCATTTTTTCAGGAATGACCGGCTCTGCCCTTGCTGATGCTTCGGGGCTCGGTATGATGGAAATTCGGGCTATGAAGCAGCATGGGTACGATGACGGTTTTAGCTGTGCCATTACAGCGGCATCAGCGACCATCGGTCCAGTATTCCCTCCAAGCATTCCGATGATTTTCTATTCCATGCTATCGGGGGCATCGGTTGGAGCACTCTTTATGGGGGGAATGCTGCCAGGTCTTTTGGTAGGTTTTGCCCTAATGGGATACATTGCTTATATTGCCAATAAGCGCAATTATTCCAGGGGAACGAAGGTTGCTTTAAGAGAATTCTCAAAAATTACCTTCAGGGCGACGCCGGCACTGATGTCTGTTGTGGTTTTATTGGGAGGAATCTACTCGGGAATCGTAACACCGACTGAGGCAGGTGCTCTTGCTTCACTTTATGCGATCATCATTTCTGTATTTGTTTACCGTGCCTTGGGTTGGCATAGTTTTTTGAATGTTATCATGTCTACTGTTAAGACAACGGGCATCCTTTCTCTTCTGGTGGGTTCTGCCTATGTGTTTTCCTACATTGTCGCCATTGAGCATATACCTGATACTGTCGCTAAATTTCTTCTGAATGTAACAACGAATAAATACCTACTACTATTGCTGATAAATATCGTATTCATCATACTTGGGATGTTTGTAGATACGATGACAATTATTCTCGTCTTTATTCCAATCGTTTTACCGCTTATTGAGGCTTTGGGCATCGATCTTGTACACTTCGGTGTCGTTATTACGCTCAATATGATGATTGGTCTATCAACGCCACCATTTGGAATGCTTCTTTTTGTTGTTTCCGGAATTTCCGATACATCCCTTAAAGTAGTCATTAAAGCCATCACACCAATGTTGTTCGTTCTTTTTGGCGTGCTCTTTCTGATTACATACATTCCCCAATTGGTAACGTTGATTCCGGATTATTTTGGCATGTGATCAAATATTAACTATTTGACATTTTCAGATAATTTCGAACCATCTTCTGGATACAAACCGAGAACAGTTTTCATGGATATACCCCAACTAAGAAATCATATCCCTATTGCCGGTCCGGCGCGGAGGGAACCGGTAGATGGTTCTGAAACAGATATGAGGGTATCCATTGGGTTCGAACCCGCATGGTATCATAAAAGGTGCGGTGTCGAATTCACCGAACATTGGCACAAAGATCCTTACTATCGATATAAAAGCCTCGAAATCATGAAGACTGAACTTGTGAATTGCTTTCCGTCAGTATTGCACTGGGATTTATCCCAGAAAGATGATTTGGCAACCATTTCGGGAATTTTTGGCATCTATGTTATCCAGTGTCTATACGGT
>JASFGZ010000079.1:0-12385 GCA_050123495.1 Desulfobacterales bacterium | reverse complement strand
GGTGCCTCCAGCGGCTATTTCCAGCGCTTAAAAGATCAATTATCCAAAACCCGCAAAATCTTCACCGATGGTTTCGATAAGATCTTTAGCGGCAAAACAACTGTCGATGATGACTTGCTGGAGGAACTCGAAGAGCTATTGATTACATCGGACATCGGGGTCCAAACGGCGTTGACACTTATCGAAAAAATATCATCTTCGAAGATCACCGATGTGAATCAAATAACATCTCTACTCAAGGATGAAATTTTATCCATCCTTCAGCCCCCCGAATCGGCACCGGAAAAATCGGCCTCTGCGCCCAGGGTTATCATGGTCGTCGGGGTAAACGGAACCGGCAAAACCACCACGATCGGCAAACTTGCAGCCAAAGCAACCGCTTCAGGCAAAACGGGCCTCGTTGCAGCGGCTGATACGTTTCGAGCAGCCGCCATAGAGCAATTAATGATATGGGCTGAAAGAGCAAACGCCGACATCGTCAAGCACAAAGAAATGGCGGATCCGGCGGCGGTTGCATTTGATGCCGTTGAAGCCGCTTTAGCGCGGGGAGCCGACATGGTGCTCATCGATACCGCCGGCAGGCTGCATACGAAAGTAAATTTAATGGAAGAGCTGAAAAAAATAAAGCGAACCATTTCAAAAAAAATTCCGGATGCGCCTCATGAGATATTGCTGGTTCTGGATGCAACCACAGGCCAAAATGCTTTGTCGCAAGCGCAACTATTTAACGACGCCCTCGGCATTACTGCCTTAGCCCTGACCAAGCTTGACGGCACGGCCAAAGGCGGCATTGTTATAAGCATTTGCAATACCTTGAAAATACCATTAAAATATATCGGCATCGGGGAAAAAATCGAAGATTTACAGAAATTTGATGCCACCCAATTTGTCGACGCTCTTTTTTAATGGCACCTATTTATTTGGTTTTCAGAAAAAATCGGAGAATATATCCCTGCAAATCCTATTATGCAGCAGCTCAACAGCGGCTATTTTAAAAAAAGTGTTGTAAAATGTAGATTTCTGTTGACATAGAATTTAACTTTCTATATGGAAACAGAAAAATAGGCGATCGGTTAATACTTACTCAAACCATTAAAATCAAATAAGAAGGGGGTAAAGTACTATGACAAAGGCAGAACTGGTAGAAAAAGCGGCCAAGGATGCAAAAATCTCGAAGGTTGCAGCTGCGGCTGCATTGAACTCTTTTATGGATGGCGTGACCAAGGCGCTGAAGAAAAAAGGCGGTAAAGTAACGCTGGTCGGCTTTGGCACATTTCAAAAGGTCCGCCGCAAAGCGCGTAAAGGACGCAATCCGCAAACCGGCGCGCCGATTAAAATTAAGGCCACCAACGTGGTAAAATTTCGCCCCGGCAAAAAACTCCGGGATGCCGTGTAAATAATCTAAAAACAACGGGCGATTTATCATTAAGATAAGTCGCCCGTTCTATATCTGCCGCCCCAACGGAGTTAAAACTCCGTTGGGGTTATTCGTTATTGGTTATTGGTTATTGGTCAATTTTTTGAAAGGAATGAAATCGCGATCCTTATTTATCATCGTCGATTGCATTATAAAATTAGGCTACTATCAAAACCCTAATAATGAATAACAAATAACATATAGAACCCATCTCAAAAATGTGGATCAGGGTTCATGGCAAGGCGCGGGACGGATCAAAAGCGGAGCATACACGTTAGTATGTGAGCATTTTGAGCCGATCCGCAACACAGCCATGGGCCCTTAGACGCGTTTTTGAGATGGGTTCTAGAAGGTGATATCAAAGCTTTTGAACTCTCCCGTATAATCTTGCCAATTCAGATCGACCTTATCCACACGTGACATCCTGGGCCCTTGCCGGCACCAATCAAGTACAGCATCAACATCTTCCTGCCGACCTTCAAAAACAGCTTCGACTGTGCCGTCGCGTCTATTTCTCACCCATCCCAATACCCCGAATCCCTCAGCGGCACGTTGCGTCTCCGCCCGAAAAAACACCCCCTGAACCCTGCCGGATATGATTACGTGGACGCGAACTTGTTTTTCCATGCAAACCTCACAAGTTTTTGGCTTGAAAGCGATAATGCCGAGTGGCCGGAAGGCTAAAGAGCGACCATCATATCTGCCTGCCAGCTTCAACGCCTCCAAGTTTTTTAGAAGTGGTTTCAAAATCCCATCTCCCCGCTAAATGAAGCGGGATTTCGCATCTAATTGAAAGATGATTTAAGGAGCTCAAAAGGCTCCAATGGCTGGGTTGTCCCGCGGATTGCAATGCTCACGTACTAACGTGTACGCTCCGCCTCCAATCCGCGGGCCGCCTTTATGCATACATCAATTTGTTTAGATCAGATATGTAATCCCGCTTTAGCGGGAGCCCTTGAACCTGATCTGAGGTTTTGAAACCACTTCTTGTCTTCTGGTTTACCCGAACAACCCTTTAAATCTTGCTTCATCGATTACCGCGACCCCCAGTTCTTTGGCTTTGGTGAGCTTTGAGCCCGGAGATTCACCGACCACCAAATAGTCCGTATTGCCACTAACGGATCCGCTGACCTTTCCGCCGGCCGCTTCGATCAGTTCTTTGGCCTGGGATCGCGTCAAATTTTTAAGTGAGCCGGTCAAGACAAAAACGCTGCCCTGAAGTTTACCGGTTTTTGGGGGGAATGCAGTTTTAAATTTAATACCGCTGTCCAAAATCTGCTGGATAACACGCCGATTTTTTTCCTGCTTGAAAAAATTGTCGATACTTTCGGCCACAATCGGCCCGATGCCTTCGATGGCTTCCAATTCTTCGCGGGGGCAATCCATTAAAGAATGCAGATCAGGAAAATGTCCGGCAAGCAAATTGGATACATGCTCGCCGGCATGCCGGATCCCCAAAGCGAAAAGAAAACGGGCCAAAGATATTGATTTGCTCTGTTCAATGGCGTTTTTCAAATTCGCAGCTGATTTGGCACCCATGCGCTCTAATTCGCTGAGGGTGTTTTCATCTAATTTGAAGATGTCGGCAAATGAAGACAGCTGTTTCTTATCTACCAGTTGATCAACGAGCTTGGTACCGAAACCGTCGATATCAAAAGCTTTCTTGGAAGCAAAATGTTTGATTCGCTCTTTAACCTGGGCGGAGCAACTTGAGTTGATGCAGCGGGTAGCAGCTTCGCCTTCCATGCGGAAAACGGTCGAACCACAGACCGGACACGTTTCAGGCATCTCAAATTGCATCTCGCTGCCATCGCGCTTCGAAGCAATGACCTTCACGATCTCCGGGATGACATCACCGGCTCTCTGCACGAGGACCTTATCTCCAATGCGGATGTCCTTTTTTTCGATTTCATCTTCATTATGCAACGTTGCCCGGCTGACCCTAACGCCGCCGACATTCACGGGCTTAAGTTGAGCCACCGGTGTCAATACCCCGGTGCGTCCCACCTGAACTTCAATCGCTTCGAGTGTTGTCGTTTCCTGAACGGCTTTAAACTTATAGGCAATCGCCCATCTCGGACTTCTGGACGTCGCCCCCAAACGTTGCTGTAAGGAAATATCGTCAACCTTAACCACAACCCCGTCAATGTCGTAAGGAAGTTGATGCCGTTTTTCGCTGAGGTCGTGATAGTAATCCAGCACCTCCTTTATGGCAATGGTGGGGCGAATGAACGGATTTATTCTAAACCCCCAGTTTTTCAGAGATTTGAGGAGTGACCAATGGGATTGAAACGCAATGTCTTCAACAATCCCGATTCCATAGAAAAAGATCTCCAGCGGACGAGTGGCAGTAATTTTTGAATCCAACTGCCGCAAAGAACCTGCGGCAGCATTTCTCGGATTGGCAAACGGCGGCAGTTCCTGCGCAAGGCGTTCTTTGTTAAGTTTTTTGAAAGCCTCAAGCCCGATGAAGACTTCCCCTCTGATTTCAAGTCGTGACGGAAGGTCGGGCGGGCGATCTGTTTGCATCACCAGCGGAACCGCTTTGATTGTTTTGATGTTGGTGGTGATCACCTCGCCGGTTAAGCCATCCCCCCGGGTAGATGCAGTTACCAGCTTTCCGTTATCATATATGAGTTCCACGGCGACGCCGTCCATCTTGGGTTCAGCCGTGTATAAAATATCGCTTTGGATATCGAGATTCCGTTTTACACGCCCGTCAAATTCAAGGATATCTTCATCATTAAAGCCGTTGTCTAGACTCAGCATGGGGATCGTGTGTGCGACGGTATCAAATTTTTCCAGAGGCGCTGCGCCCACCCGGGTCGTCGGTGAATCCGGGCTGGTCAGCTGCGGGTAGTTTTCTTCCAGCTGTTTAAGTTCCTGCATCATACGGTCGTACTCGGCATCGGAAACTTCCGGATCATCCAGCACATAATAGCGATAATTATGCCGGTGAAGCGCTTCTCTTAACGCAGCCACTTTTTGAACGATTTGCGGATTTAAATTTTCTGACATATGTCCCTTATCACCGCGCAAGCCGCCTTACGACCGTGTTTGAATTCATCCAGTTTGAATCCGGGGCGCCATTTGAAAGAAACCAGCTCATCCGATACAACAACGATTGCCCCCATGCGAACTCCGCGAAACCGTGCCACCGTAAATAGAGCTGAAATCTCCATTTCCACACCAATCGCCTCCTGGCGCTGATAGAATTGCACCTTCCGGCGCGTTTCCCGATAAACCGCATCCGTGGTCCAGATTGTCCCGTTATGAAATTTTACCCGATTTCGATTCAACGTTTTCTGGAGCCTGGTGACCATTCGCTCCGAGGGAAATGAAATCCGATTATCATCTTCTTGATAATGCCCCGAAGTACCTTCATCAATAATTGCAGAAGTTGGAACAATAATATCTCCGATTTTGACCTTTTCGGATATGGAACCGCACCAGCCTAAAAAAAAAATTTCCCGAACACCCCAGGCAATCAAGGTTTCAAGCACCATTGCTGCATACGGAGCACCGATTAAGGGACCACTCAGGGAAAAATCCCCGCTCGGCCGGCCGGTGGCATACAGTCGGCTTGTAAACAATTTTTGATATTTGGTTTTATCAAAATCGAGCAGGCTGCACAGAAGGGTGAGATCCGTTTCCGTCCCGGCGATCACGCCGACAGAACCCAGCTGGGGTGAACGTTCACCCTTTTGGGGAAATATGATGGCATCATCGTTCGCCATGTCTGTAACCCGTTATCATTTACAATTTGGGTAAATCCTTACAGGTTAGATTGTTGTGGTATAATCTCAAAGCTTAGCGCTCCAGTCTATGCCGGTCTTGCCAGATTTGTGAGCTCATCCTTAACCTCATCGATAATATCATAAAACCATATCAGATCTTCGATGTTCAGCCGGCCGGCTTTTACCGGCGCTCTCTCGGTGCCGTCCCTTTTTAACAAAATCCGCGGCCCGATTTGAACTTTGGCTTCACCATTACCATATCGGTTAATTGAAACGACCAATCCGGTTTCATTGCATTTCCACATTTTTAAAACCTTATCCATCTCAGGGTCATACGCCATAGTCTCCTCCGCTCAACTTGATATTTACGTCATCTCAGACTTAAAAAGCTCAACCGAGTTAATATGAATATTTAGTAATTCCGAAATTTTAAACTTGGCACGCATCCCTTTGGGATCGCCTGCGATCGATGTGATGACTCCGATGCCCTGCTCCTTTCTGATTTGCCACAAAATCTCTTCATCCGTCAGGTCGATGATTTCGATTCCCAATTTATCCGCTACATATTGTTTTGCTTCAGTTATTTTCATTTTATTGGCTATCTGCATCCAGGCCACCAGATCTCCGGCGGTTCGGATACCCCCCATGCCCGAAGCAACAATGTGAGCAATGTGCATACCAAAAGGATCACCCACGCCAATCTACAAACCATCCGCCTTTCCAATTTGCACCAGCGATTTTGATGCCCTGGTGACACTGTCAATTGGGGGCGCCTCCATCATAGGCACACCACCGACCCCCATCCCAACATTAACATGGATGGGTATATTGGCAACCGCGACCGTTTCTTTTACAAAAGTTACTGTTCTAGCGATATTCCACGCTACAGATTGCGTTGTGTTTGTACCGATCGCCACTCCAAAGATATGGGCTCCAGCAGCTTGAGCAACCTTTGCTTGCTCGTGCGGATACATTCCGGCTAACTGCTTTCCGTTAAAGGTTAGTTCGCCGTGCATTCCAAGTACGAATTCGCCTGAAGCTCCCATGATCACCGGCATATTTGGGGCACCTTTTTTTAAATCGGCCACTGCCTGCAGGGCGGCCAAAAAATCTGCATCTCCGGCTGACCCACAAGTATCAAAATTAAGGCCTTCGCATCCGACAGAGTTCAGTTTTTTCCCGACAAACACTAAATCTTCACGCAGCTGTCCAGCGGCCGCCTCCTGTGTCGCCCGGGCTTCTTTGATTTTTCGCTGTGGCAGCAAATCGGCCGGATTTTGGTGAGGCCCATCCGGCTGAAAGTAAAGCCCCAGATTTGGCTGGGCACCATAAAAAAAAGGGGCCGTCGTCATCATGGATGCAGTGTAATATTCATTCATCTCATAATTAATAATGGATTTGACCGGTTTGAAGCTGTAATCGCTATGCCCGATGGACGTTGTATCCGCAGCACAGGCCCTTTCGTAAGTCAGGATTGCCTGCAACCGACTCATGGGAACGCCGATGCCACCACTATCCTGACCCGCGTAGAAGCTCATCGAACAGCCATCATCGGTTACAATAACCTCCTGTCCCGGTGCTACACTGACAACCCGAAACGGCTCCGTTATGATATCCAATACCTGTTGCACATCGTCTTCGGTCAACTCGGGAATATCAGCTCTTCTGGCGGCATCCTTGGTTCCTGCCACAATGTCATCTTTGACCTCGGCGGTGGACAAAGAAACCAGTTCTCCATCACCCATTCTTGTGCGAATACGATCCTTCACCTGATTGCACCTACCTCCTTGTTGCGATAGATTATAATCTACCTCAAAAATAGCATTTTGTCTTCGAAGATACAGAAAAAAATTCCTAGTGTGCTGTAAAGTTAGAAGTGCCTAAATTGACTAAAAAGAGCTAAAGCTCTTGGCCTCTCGCAAAGGCGCAAAGACGCCAAGGTTTTTTTCATTATTTAAATTATCATTCTTTGCGCGCTTAACGGCTTTGCGTGAGCAATAATAATAAAATGGATTGATTCCACTTTTTAATTTTAGCTCACTTTTTAGGTACACCCAACTCATCTTCCGTTTCTGCAATAATCGCCCGGATTCTATTGGAAACGTCGCTCAGCAGCGGTTCGGGCTTGTGGCTCTCCAGAATGATTTTCACTTTTTCGACGGCCTTCTGGTAAATGTCGGTTCCGCCCGCGGCCTTCCAATCTTCGATACCCTTACGATCTATCAGTTCAGGCTGTGATTGGGTTCGCATGTGCTGCAACGTATGATGATGCATAAGGAAATTTCTAGCCGGCCCGATTTCTTTAATAACATCAACCGCCAGGGCTTCTTTATCGACGCGAAAACCCTTTATGGTATGTTTGATCATCTTAGCAAATTCATTGTCCAGCACCAACTGGGCAAAATCGAAGGTAATTCCGCTCTCAAGCATTCCCGGACCATATATCAGATTGGCACCTGCCAATGCGGCCATCAGGCCGGTGAGCGTTTTTTCGTGACCCATTTGGGTATCAGATACTTTACCATCGCTCTACCCACCGGCAACATAACTCGGCAGGGCATAATAACGCGCCAGCCGAGCTACCGCACCGCTAATAATGGCACATTCAGGAGTGCCCACCGAGGCGGTTCCCAGCTTTAAATCCATCGCGGTTGTTGAACTGCCGTATATTACCGGGGCACCTTTAGCAACAAGCTGGTTTAGTGTGATTCCCCCTAATACTTCCGCGTTATGCGTCACCAATGTACCGGCGAGGCTGACAGGTGCGGTGCCCCCTGCCATTGCCATAGACAAAATGTTAATTACCGATCCGGTTCGAGCAGACGCCATGATAATCTCACAGCATTCTTTTATGAGCTGCAACGGGCTGACCGGACAGGTGGTAAATGACAGGATTGGACGTTCTTTTAGTTTCTTTAAACCACCGACAACGGCAGCTGCCATCTCGACCAATTTTTTTAATAGAAAACCGTCTCCGGGACCCACGCAGCAGTGCTTGGTTGTGTTGGCAAGCATCGCTTCGGCGTTGTGAAGCGGTATAGTTTCCGGCGGTGCGTCGCAGGCGCCTACGGCTTTTTCACAAACATCGATATCACTGAGGTAATCGACTACCTTGGCAGCATTGGCAAGATCCGCTTTGGTTGGCGTTCTGCGTTCACCGGTATACGGGTCGATGACCTGTACTCCCTCGCTGAAATTCGTGAAATGCACGCGATCGGCCTCTAAGATCTTGTCATTTTTCGGATCGCGGCCCGCCAAAATTATTTTCGATGGAGCTGATCGAATGGCGTCATCTACCAGATAAGGCGGAATTTTTACGATTTTATTCTTGGGATCTATTTCGGCTCCGGCACCGTCAAAAACATCAAGCGCTTCCCGGGTTTCGACGAATAAACCTGTCTGATGCAGTACCTCCAGGGTTGCCAGGTGAATTGCATGCAGCTCATCATCCGTCAGTGCGCTGAGGCTGAATCCCGGGCCTCGGCTTTTTCCATTATCGAATTTAGGCTTCATAAGTAAACCGTGTTTCGGTCTCCGGGTTCAAGGGTTCAGGGTTAAAAGGTTAAATAACACAGAATAGATAGCATTGTTGGATAGTTGATTAGTTGAATCGTCAATTCGTCAAAGGGTTCAATCCATTTTAAACTATTTGACCATTCGACCAATTAACGAATCTACCAAACTCACAGACCAGCAGCCAGTGTCTTGAAATAGCTAATGACCTTTTGAACTCTGAACCCCTGAACCCTAAAACCTATCATTTCAGGTTGATAATTTCGAAAAGTCGGCAAATTTGCCGAACAACGCGGCGATGTGTCCGAGCAGTGCCAGTCGATTGCGGCGCACGTTTTTATCTTCCGCCAACACCATGACTCCATCGAAAAATGCATCTACCGGACCGCGCAGTGTAGCAATGTCGAGAAGCGCTTTCTCAAAGAGCCCTTTTTCCATGGCGTCAGAAACCCTTTTTTCAACGTTTTTAAAGGCTGCCAAAAGCGCTGATTCGCTCTCATGTTCAAAAAGGTTTTCGTGTACCTCATCAGGCGTGCCGCGCTCTTCTGATTTACCGGATTTCTTAATAATATTCCCCACGCGTTTAAAAGCGACTGCCAGGGGCTCAAAATCCGGTTTGGCTTTGAGCGATTCAAGCGCTTCAAGACGACTCCATATATTCGGCACATTATCGATTGAGGCTTCAACAACAGCTCTAATGGCATCTTTGGCATACCCCTGATCGGCTAACAATTGAATGATGCGATTTTGCAAAAACGTGTAAACCTTTTGAGTTAGAGAGTTTAATTCATCGGATCCTTTTAGATCGAATTGTTGGAGACTTTTCCGAATCAACTTCCTTAACGAAAATGAAAACCCTTTTTCGTTCATAATTTGAATGATACCGATTCCCTGCCGCCTAAGGGCATAGGGATCGGAAGCCCCGGTAGGAATCAGTCCGGCACTAAAGCAGCCACAGATGGAGTCGCTCTTGTCGGCGATGCTTAAGACCGAACCCGCAATGGTGTCCGGCAAGGGGCCGCCGGAATATGTGGGTCGATAGTGCTCCTCGATAGCCGTCGACACGGTGGAAAGTTCGCCGGCAATCGCCGAATAAACTCTTCCCATAACGCCTTGCAGTTTCGGGAACTCCCCCACAACCTGGCTGACGAGATCCGTTTTGCATAATTTGGCCGCCCTTGAAACCTGGGATTTGAGATCATTTTCCTGTTTTTCCCCGAACAACCCGACATCCGCCGCTTTGGTGATGAATTTACCAATTTTGGCTACGCGTTGCGTTTTGTCATACATGGTACCCAACTGAGCCTGGAATAAAACACCTTTCAGCTTTTCGAGGCGCGTATCATTGGAGACTTCCAGATCACTTTCGTAAAAGAATTGGGCATCGGCCAGTCGTGCCCGCAGCACACGTTCATGGCCTTTGGCCACCAGTTTCATATCTCTGGCGATGGTATTATTGACGGCAATAAAATGAGGCAAAAGCTTTCTGGATTTATTGATAACAGCAAAATATTTCTGATGTTCCCGCATGGCGGTGATCAGGACTTCATCGGGGAGCTCGAGGAAGATGTCGTCAAATTTTCCCGCTACAGCCACCGGATACTCAACCAGGTTGTTAACGATGTCTACCAGTTCTTCGTCGGGCAAAATGCTTCCGCGGACTTCTCTTGCCGCTTTTGTGATTTCGTGTTCAACCGTTTTTCGACGAACATCGAGATCAACGATAACCTGAGCGCTTGTTAAGTTTTTGATATAGTCATCGGCAGAATCGATTTTTATTTTTCCGGGATGCATAAAAGAGTGCCCATATGCATAACGGCCGGCATTTACGTTTCCGATCTTAAATTGAATGATCTTGGAACCCAGCAAAGCCAAGATGGAATGAATCGGTCTTGCAAACGCAATGTCCAGATCCGCCCAGCGCATGGTTTTGGGAAACGGGGTCCCCAATACCACCCTCGGCAGAATGTCTTTTAGCAACGTCTGGGTCGCCAGGCCGCGCTCGTGCTTTACCGCACATAAATAGGCCCCCTTCTTGGTATCTTTAATTGTCAGCTTCTGAACTTTAACGCCGGCCTTTTCAGCAAACTTCTTTGCCGCTGTTGTTGGTTTACCCGACTCATCAATTCCGACGCTTACCGGAGGACCGGTAAGTTCTGTTTTTAAAGGCAGCTGCTTGGCAGCAACCTTTTCAATTTTTACCGCGAGTCGCCTGGGGGTCCCGTATATCTTTGCAGGACCGTGTTCAACCCGAGCAGCGGCCATTTCTTTCTGCAATGTTGCCACCAGTGCTCTTAAAGCAGGCTTAATATAGCCTGCCGGGATTTCCTCGGTACCTATCTCGAGCAGCAATGTGTCCATTTTCACCTCAGGTCTGGGTTCCAGGGTTCAGAGGTTCAGGGTCCAAAGGTTCATGTTTCGTATATTAGATGTCAAGCAAATCATTTGTTGTTCAATTGGTTTGATTCTCTCAATTGGTTAGGATTAAACGAATAAAACCAATGCAACCAATCGAACGAATGCGACAACGTATTGAGCTTGGCACAACCCAGAACCCGGAACAGTGAACTCTGAACCTCTTAGGTTTTTTTGTTCAGCAACGGATAGCCCATATCTTTACGCTGTTTCAAATATGTTTCTGCGCTAAGCCGTGCAAGATTTCGGATTCGGGCAATATAGCCGGTCCTTTCAGTAACACTGATGGCCCCCCGCGCATCGAGGAGATTAAAGGTATGAGAACATTTCAAGCAATACTCGTAGGCCGGTAAAACCAGGCCATTTTCAATTTGGCGTACGGATTCCGCCTCATATTTTTGGAACAACTCGAGTAAAACAGCTACATCGGCTTTTTCAAAATTATAGGTCGACTGTTCGATTTCCTGCTGATGATGAACATCTCCGTATTTAATTCCATCATTCCACTCCAGATCATAAACATTATCTACACCCTGAAGATACATGGCAATTCTTTCCAGACCGTAAGTCAGTTCGACCGATATTGGATGCAACTCGATGCTCCCGGCCATCTGGAAGTAAGTAAACTGAGTGATCTCCATTCCATCCAGCCAGACTTCCCATCCCAGGCCGGAAGCACCCAGGGTGGGCGATTCCCAATCATCTTCCACAAAGCGGATATCATGATCAAGGGGATCGATGCCTAAAACCTTCATGCTCTGCAAGTACTGATTTTGAACATCAAAAGGAGAAGGTTTCAATATGACCTGATACTGATAGTAATGCTGAAGCCGATTCGGATTATCTCCGTAGCGGCCATCAGTCGGTCTCCGGGATGGCTGAACATAAGCAACAGACCAGGGCTCCGGACCCAACGCTTTTAGGAGCGTGGTTGGGTGAAATGTCCCGGCGCCGACTTCCAGGTCATAGGGTTGCACCATCACGCAGCCCTTGCGCGCCCAAAATTTGTGGAGTTCTAAAATTAGATCCTGAAAATGCATTATGCTATCCCTTTTCTTTCTTTACGCGAATTTTGCATAGTCAGGTTTCAGTGTATATATGTCAGTTCAGATACTTTGTTGCATTGGTTGAATTGGTCGAATTGGTTTCATTCGTTTAATCTTAACCAATTTAACTAATCGAACCAATTAAACAAAGATAACACTTGACAGCAGGCTGGCTCCTGACAGTTGAAGCCTGACGATTAATGAACAATCACACCCCGAGAGTCGATTTTCATATCCAGCAGGCGACCCTCATCTTT
>JASFGZ010000078.1:0-12408 GCA_050123495.1 Desulfobacterales bacterium | reverse complement strand
ATACCGGGATCTCAGGCCTTTTAAAATTTGAACGGTTTGCGAAACCGGCGGTTCCATAATTTCGATTTTCTCAAACCGTCGTGACAGTGCCCGATCCTTTTCAAAATGATTTTTAAACTCCTCAAAGGTCGAAGACCCGATACAGCGAATCTCTCCGCTGGCCAGAACCGGTTTCAGGATATTAGAAGCATCCATAGATCCGCTGCTGGTCGCCCCCGCCCCGACTATGGTGTGAATTTCATCGATAAACAGAATGGCTTTGGGTTTCTTTTGCAGCTCGGCGATGACGCCCTTCAGACGCTGTTCAAAATCGCCCCGGAATTTTGTCCCGGCCAGCATCCCGCCCAGATCAAGAGAGAAGATCTCCATATCCTTTAGAAGGTCCGGAACCTCTCTCTTCTGAATTTTCTGTGCCAGGCCTTCGGCCATTGCGGTTTTCCCCACACCGGGGTCGCCGACAAAGACCGGGTTGTTTTTCCTTCTGCGGCAAAGCACCTGCATGGTGCGCTCCAGCTCAGTTTGCCGTCCGATCAGCGGATCGAGCTTCCCTTCAGCCGCCAGTTCAATGAGGTTAAGGGTAAAGAGCTCTAAGGGATTTGATTTCTTCCTGCGATCCGCTTCTTCCTTACCGGGCCGCGCCAATCCGCCGGAGCTGTCCGTAAAAGGGTCTTTGACAATATTGTGTGAAATATAATTTAAAACATCCAGACGGGTAACCCCCTCGGAGCTCAGAAAAAATTCCGCGTGGGAATCTTTTTCCAGAAAGATAGACGCCAGAACATCGGCAACGGCAACTTCCTGTTTTTCAGCTGATCGCGCATGATTGACGGCCCGCTGAATGACCCGCTGAAATCCGATGGTCTGTTGTAAGACATAATCATCTCCCTCCGGAATCTGTTCAATCTTTTCATCAAAAAACTTCTCGAGGGCATCCAGAAGATTATCTGCATCACCCCCGCAATTTTCGACGATTTCAACACCGGCGGGGTCATTCAGAATGGCAAATAGGATATGTTCAATGCTGACATACTCATGGCGTCTTCTTTTCGCCTCTCTGACGGCAAAGCCAAGTGTAGCGCTAAGTTCTTTGCTGATCATGATCTACTCTCTTTCCATGGTACATTTTAGCGGAAAACCTCTTTCACGCGCAAGCGCTTCGGTTGTATTGACCTTGGTTTCCGCAACTTCATAAGAATATATTCCGCACAGTCCGACACCGTTGTGGTGCACATTGAGCATAATCTGGGTTGCATCCTCTATGGATTTATTAAACACAAAACAGAGAACTTCAACAACAAAATCCATAGCTGTATAATCATCATTCAGCAGCAACACCTTATACATCGCCGGTTCTTTGAGCTCTTCATCAACTTCTGAACCCACCTCTTCTTCTAATTCCGGATTGTATTCACCCATGGAATCGTTCCCCAAAGAAAAAGGTTTGTTCGGTATCAGCCAGCGATTTCCCGGTTACGGTGACGCATTTGTTTGCTTCGGGCTGTTTTGATGCCATTATAATAATCACTTGAAACAGCGCTTGTAAAGGGGATGATTTTATTTTTACCGCGTTTGAAACGCTCAATTCAGGTTTTATTTGGTTCTACCGGCCGCAACACTTTTTATACTTTTTGCCACTGCCACAGGGGCATGGTGCATTTCTGCCGATTTTTTTTGACTTGCGTTGAGCCGTTTTCGGTTTTTCAGGTTCGCCAGCCCCTGAAAATGCCAGTTTTTGTTCTTTCGGCCGCCTGATATCTTCTATCTTTTTGGGTTCTTCAATCTGGATCCGGAACAAAATCCCCAACGTCTCTTCTTTAACCCGGGAAATCATGTCCTGAAACATCTCATAACCTTCTTTTTTATAAACGATCAGCGGATTTTGTTGGGCGTAGCCCCTCAAACCGATGCCTTCTTTTAGATGATCCATACTGAGAAGGTGGTCCTTCCAAAGATTGTCCACCGTCTGTAACATGACCACACGCTCCAATTGTCTGAAATCCTCAGAACCGATGGTCTTTTCGCGTTGGTCGTAAACCTTGCCGGCTGCTTCAAATATTACATCTGCCAATATATCCCGGTCAAGGTTCTCCAGGGTATTCTCATCAAAAGTGTTGAGGCGGAAATTAAACTGCTTGAAAACGGCGTCACGGATGCCCTTTAAGTCCCATTCTTCAGCCGGGGTTTTCTCCTCGGCAAAAGCATCGGCGATCTCATCGGCCTTTTCGCGAATCATTTCGTGAATACCGGTTTTCAGGCTTTTGCCATCCAGGGCTTCACGCCGCTGCCGGTAAATGACCTCACGTTGTTGATTCATGACGTCATCATATTCGAGCAGCTGCTTGCGAATTTCAAAATTGTGCCCTTCTACACGCGCCTGGGCATTTTCAATCGCCCGGCTGATCATATTGTGCTCAATCGGTTCGCCGTCCGGCATGCCCAGCTTCTCCATAATGCCGGTAATCCGTTCACCCCCAAAAATCCGCAGCAGATCATCCTCAAGCGCAAGATAAAAACGCGAAGATCCGGGATCACCCTGTCTTCCGGATCGGCCCCGCAGCTGATTATCGATGCGGCGGCTTTCATGGCGTTCGGTGCCGATGATATGCAGCCCGCCGACATCCGTAACCCCCTCACCCAGCACAATATCGGTGCCGCGACCGGCCATGTTGGTTGAAATCGTAACAGCGCCTGGTTGCCCGGCCATGGCAATGATCTCGGCTTCTTTTTCATGATTTTTGGCATTCAAAACGGAATGCTTGATACCCCTTTTTTTCAGTTTCTTGCTGAGCGCTTCCGAAACATCAATTGAAATCGTGCCCACCAAGACGGGTTGTCCCCGGTCATTTAACTCCTCAATTTCATCCAAAACGGCGTCAAATTTTTCTTTGCGGGTTTTATAGATTACGTCCGGAAATTCCTGACGAATCATGGGCATGTTGGTGGGGACAACCATGACCTCAAGATCATAAATCTTTTTGAACTCGGCGGCTTCGGTATCGGCCGTGCCCGTCATACCGGCAAGTTTGGCATACATTCGAAAATAGTTCTGAAACGTGATGGTGGCCAAGGTTTGGTTTTCGTTTTCGATTTTAACATTTTCTTTGGCCTCCAGTGCCTGGTGCAGCCCTTCACTGTATCGGCGGCCGGGCATCAGGCGACCGGTAAATTCATCGACGATGATCACTTCCCCATCTTTGACAATATAATCGACATCACGTTTAAACAGGGTGTGGGCTTTGAGCGCCTGATTGATATGATGCAGCAGCTCAATGTATCTGGGATCAAACAGGTTATCCACCTTTAGCAGCTGCTCGCACTTGGCAACACCCGCCTCGGTCAGTGTGGCCGCGCGTGCTTTTTCATCGATGCTGTAATGTTTATCGCTGGAAAGCCGCGGAATCAGGCCATTAACCTGATAGTAAAGATCGGTAGATTTTTCAGCCGGACCGGAGATGATCAACGGTGTCCGGGCTTCATCGATCAATATGCTGTCAACCTCATCCACAATTCCAAAATTCAGCTGGGGCTGAACTAGCGAATCACGGTCAAACTTCATATTGTCTCTTAAATAATCAAAACCAAACTCGTTGTTGGTACCGTAAGTGATGTCGGCAGCATAAGCCGCCTGGCGTTCGGCATCATCAAGGCCGTGCACAATCGTGCCTATCGATAAACCCAGAAACCGATAGATATGACCCATCCATTCGGTATCGCGTCTGGCCAGATAGTCGTTGACCGTAACAATATGGACTCCCTTGCCGGTCAAGGCGTTCAGATAAGCCGGCAGTGTCGCCACCAGGGTTTTGCCTTCCCCGGTCTTCATCTCTGCAATTTTGCCCTCGTGCAGCACGATTCCGCCGATAAGCTGGACATCAAAATGCCGCATGTTCAAGGTGCGCAAGGAAGCTTCTCTGACGGTTGCAAACGCTTCCGGCAGAAGCTCTTCCAGGGATTCTCCTTGATCGATGCGCTCTTTGAACTTGGCGGTCTGGGCCTTGAGCTGGTCATCACTCATGGCCTGAATTTCAGGCTCCAGCGCATTGATGCGCTCAACACGCGGCTGTAGCCGTTTTAAATCCCGTTCGTTTTTGCTTCCAAAAACTTTTGTCAATGCGTTTAATAACATCTCGGGTGCAATCCTTCCGCACGTATGCATTATCAAAACCTAAATTGAGCGTTTCAAATTAGGTAAAAATTAATCCCGTTGGGTGAATTATAGCAAATTTGGCGTATCTCACAATAACTAATTTAGCGGGCAGGGCTTTAAATACAAGATGGCATTCTTATGTTTGCCCCGAACCAAATTACCGCCCCCGACCTGAATAGATTTGATGCCGATCGAAGTATCACAATATAAACTCGGGAGGCCTCAGAGGCAAGGTCAGACAGTTCAAATCAAGAAGAAAAGAAAAAAGGATCTGTTCATTTGATACAGGGGTATTTGCTGACCTGCGCCAGCCTTTTAATGTGGGTAAGAAATGAAACCTTTCCGGGGTATTAATTCAAGATATACTTATACGGGTTCACCGGAACTCCGTTCAGCCGTACTTCGTAATGCACATGCGGTCCGGTGCTGCGGCCGGTGTTTCCCACCAGGGCGATGGGCTCCCAGCGTTTTACTTTTTCCCCGCGTTTCTTCAGAAATTTCTTACAGTGTCCGTAGCGCGTCACCATTCCATGGCCGTGATCGACAATAATGGTGTTACCCAGGAATCCTTTTTTGCCGATAAAGGTGACAACTCCATCGGCCGTAGCCATAATCGGTGTACCCTCCCGGCTGGAGATGTCAAATCCCTGATGGAATTCCCGTTGATTGGTGAATGGTGATACCCGGAAACCAAACGAGGACGTAACCCATGATTTTTCCCCGCGGGATATGGGACGAATGGCCGGCGTCGAAGCCAATAAATTCTGCTGGTCCTCCAAGGATTTGAGGAGAGATTCAAATTCGTCTTTTTGATGAATGGAGGCACGATTCAATTCGTCAATCTGCTCGTGCATATCGCGCATCAGGCTGTTGTGTTTTTCCATCAAGGGCAGCCGGGCATCCAGGTCCTCCGGTATGGAACCGCCAACACCGAAGATATTATCCGAATCATCGGTTTTTTCAATATTGGCTATGATACGAATCTTTTTCTCAAAGTTGTTCAGCGTTACCAGATGGCTCTTTAATGAATTGATCTCGCCGGCAAACTCTTGAATCTGTTTGCGTTGATTTTGAATCTCGCTCAACTCGTTGGTCAGGTAGACCGCACGGGTTTGCATGTGCACCATCGTTTGTTTGAGCTGAAAGTAATCGTAAACCACATAACCAAAAGATATCAGACAGGCTGCAATGAAAACACTTACCAGACGAATGGAAGCTTTGGAGGCGCTGATTTGTTTGGCAGGCTTTCCACTATTGCTTATTACGACAAAAGAAATTTTCTTTCGCATAACAGTATACCTTAGACGAATTAAGGATTTTCCCGGGTTTTTAATATTTAAACGCTCAATCTCATGTAAGACAAGGATTGATCGGATTCAACGGGGATTAAAACGTGCCTTCGCGCTTACCGCAGCCTTTCATTAGATTTCGGAACTTTTGGTATCATATCCCGAATATGCGTGTCAAGAGGGTAAGTTCCTTCTATTATTCAGCGCAAAAAAGAACGCCCTCAGGCGCCATCACCCAAAGGCGTTCGGATCGCAAAAAGTCGGTAACCTGGCAGTCTTAGCCGCATCGGCTTTAGACCCATGGTTTTGCGCCGCCATCTTTCGGTGACTTTGCTCTTTCGTTTTGCAAAATTGTCCTAAAAGCCAATATATTAGGGTACAATTTCTTTGTCAATATATAAATAGTCTAATCTATTAACTATATCGGTTGATTATACCTTAACTTTAGGTTTTTTTGCAATCTTGAAAAAAAGATTAGGCGATCCCCAGCTTAAACTTCAGAGACTTCAGGGTGTTTTTCATGAGCATGGTGACGGTCATGGGCCCTACACCACCGGGGACCGGTGTAATCGAACCGGCAATCTCTTTGGCTTTATCAAAATCCACATCACCCTTTAAGATCGCTATTTTCTTTCCTGTTTTTTCGCTGATCTTTTCTCCGACCCGGTTGACACCCACATCGATTACGCAGGCACCCGGTTTAATCCACTCAGGTTTAACCAGGTCCGGAACGCCGGCAGCGACGATTAAAATATCGGCCCGTTTGCAGTGGGCCGCCAGATCTTTGGTACGGGTATGCACGACAGTTACGGTGGAATTGGCGCCATCGCTCTTTTGCAGCATCATATTGGCAATGGGTTTGCCGACGATGTTTGAGCGACCGACGACAACGACCTCCGCGCCACTTGTCTCCACGCCGGTTCGCACAATCATTTCTTGGATCCCGGCCGGTGTACACGGGGCAAATTTTACTTCCGCACCGCCGATCATCAGTCGGCCGACATTTACCGGATGAAAACCATCCACATCCTTGTCCGGATCAATGGCATTGAGCACCTTTTTTTCATCTAAATGTTTTGGAAGCGGCAACTGAACCAAAATGCCGTGAATAGAATCATCGTTGTTGTATTTATCAACTAAAGCCAGCAAATCTTCCTCGGAAATATCATCGGGTTGGCTGTCCTGAATTTCTTTGAAGCCCAGCTGATTTGCAGTTTTAATCTTCAGGGTTACATAGGAAATGGAGGCGGGGTTTTCGCCAACCAAAATCGTCACCAAGCCGGGAACAGCACCGTGTTTTTCTTTGATTTCTTTCACCTCATCGGCAATTTCTTTCAAAATCTCTTCGCGAATCTCCGTCCCCTTGATTAACTTTGCTGTCATCTTCAATCTCCTTTCAACATTATTTATTAAACATTTAGGTGCAACTTCTTCGCATTTTATGAAAGGTTTTTTCATCACGAAAACACGAAATTTAAAAAGCACGAAATTTTTCTTATTCCTTTTTCGTGTTTTCGTACTTTCGTGCTTTCGTGATTACTTTATCCTTTACAGTTACAACCTTTTCGGGTTCGATGTTGGTTATTCGTTAAGAAATATCCGTAACATACAAAACATTCTTAATTAAAAGTCAACAACTAATAACATATAACCTATAACGAATAACTTGCTCAAAGCGGATAGGGTATCTGCATGAGCCCGGTTGTTTCATCCAGATCCAGCATGATGTTCATATTTTGAACGGCCTGACCGGCAGCACCTTTAACCAGATTATCAATGGCCGAGATAAGTATGAGGCGATGGGTACGCTCATCCAGTTTAAATCCAATATCACAGAAATTGGTTCCTTTCACATGGATGGTATCCGGCACATGTTCTTCAGCACGTAACCGGATGAAAGGGTGACCGGCGTAAGCAGCGGTTAAACATTGAATAATATCTTCCGACTTCAACGGGGCCGCCGGCATTGCGTAAATAGTGGTTAACATTCCGCGGCTCATCGGAACCAGATGCGGCACGAAGGTTAAATGAACGGACTGGTTAGCCTCGCGGCTCAGGATGGCATCCATTTCCGGGTTATGACGATGCACACCCACTTTGTAAGGTTTGAAGGATTCATTTACTTCACAGAAATGACTGGTTAACGATAAGGATCTGCCCGCTCCAGAAACCCCTGATTTTGAATCGGCAATTAACGTGTTTAAGTCCAAAAGACCTTCTTTCACCAAAGGAATGAGCGGCAATAAGACACTGGTGGGGTAGCATCCTGGATTGCCGATCAGAACGGCGGTTCGAATATCTTCAAAATAAATTTCACTTAGGCCATAAACGGCTTTTTCGAGTAAATCTAAGGCGGTATGCGGCTGGTAAGCAGATTCATACACGGCGGCATCGTTAAATCGAAAATCGGCTGACAAATCCACTACGCGCACTTTGTGTTTGACAAATTCCGGAACAAGTGACATGGGCAGTTCATGGGGAAGCGCTGTAAACACGATATCTGCACAATCACATACTCTCTCCACCGCCAGTTCATCACAAACCAGATCCACACGCCCGGTCATTGCAGGGTAGACTGCGTCAAATTTCACTCCGGCAAACTGCCGGGATGTCAGGACGGTCAGTTCGACCTGTGGATGCCCGGAAAGAATTCTGACAAGTTCCGCTCCCGCATAACCGGTTGCACCCACGATTCCAACCCGTATCATAAAGCCTCCTTTGGCAGGAATTGATAAATGACCGATGTCATTTCGTGTCACATCCCACAAAAAAAATAAGTAATGAGGACCAGGGACTGCGCAAGAAAAATCACCCGACGGCTAACCTCTGAACCTTAAATTTATACAGATCTGGATTTTTAACAAATAAAACCAGTTCCTTCAAGGAGATTCATCCAAAGAGAAGATTTTGAGAAAGTTGGCTGCCGACTAAATGGGAGGGGATTATGAAACCGCAAGAACCAGAGTATCAGACAGGTGGTACATCTTCCAATACGAGAACCCAGCCAACTTTGATTTCAGAAAGCAAAATCGCAGAAACGCTGGTGATAATGGCTCGATCGTTAAAATCGGCATGAAAACTGATTTTTGTTTTGGCAGGCACCTCAATCACCTGTTTCAGGGCCTCGGCTAATTTCACTCTGACCGATGCCGGAAAAATATCAACCACGGGGTTGTTGAGAACCTGGGTTGATAATTTGGCCAGAATTTCGAGGGCCAGGGGATTCGCATTTAAAATACGCGTATCGGTATCAACCACAATAATCCCGACTCCCAGGCTTTCGATAATGGCCTGATGAAACTTCAGGGAGTTTAGCAATTCCACAGCATCCCGCCGGGGATAGACGCCGCCGGTTTCCCTTATTTTCATTTCGCTGGGCAGAAATTCAGGATGCGTTTCGATTTCAGCCATGAATTCGTTCAATTGCACGGTCAGTTTGTCTATCGGCCCTTTGGCCATATAGTAATCGGCACCGATTTCATCAAGGCTGCCGAGTTGTTCAATCATCACTCCCGATAATGCGACGATCGGAAAATGGTTGGGTCCATATTTTTCACGAACGAAATGAATGAATTGTCGGCCATCGACTTTGGGCATCACCAGATCGATAAACAGGATATCATGCGGGTTATCGCATAGCTTGGAGATACCGTCTTTGCCGTCATAGGCTTTGGTAACCTCATATCCGCGTTTTTCGAGCAATTCGCTGACAAACTCTACAAAAAAGTAATCTGAATCCACAACCAACGCTTGTTTTGACATGTCTTTCACCTTGTTTATGTTATTCAACACAGACCCGACGGACTTCACGCATATCCGTGACTCCCTCAAAAACCTTGTGAACACCGTCTTGCTTTAATGTCGTCATTCCATCTTTGATTGCCTGTTTTGCCAAATCTTGAGATGTCGCTTGCTTTTTGATTAATAATTTAATTTCAGGTGTTCCTTCGATTAATTCATGAATACCCATCCGGCCTTTGTATCCGGATCCGTTGCATTTTTCACAGCCCAATGCACGTTGTAACTCAAAATCAGAGGTGTACTCAATTCCCAGAGCTTTAAAGGCCTTCGTTCCGTAATCCTGTTTGATATAGTCAAACTCCTCCTCATCCGGATGAAAGGATTCTATGCAATCGGCGCACAACCTTCTAACAAGCCGCTGCGCCAATACCCCTAAGAACGCATCCGCAATATTCAGCGGGTTCATTCCCATATCCAGCAGTCGGGTTAAGGTCTCCGGGGCATTATTGGTATGCAGGGTGGATAACACCAAATGGCCGGTCAGAGAAGCTTCAATGGCAGTTGCTGCCGTCTCGCGGTCCCGCATTTCGCCGATCATGATAATATCCGGGTCAAGCCTTAGAAATCCTCTCATAATTTTTGCGAAATCCAAACCAATTTTGGGTTTTACCTGCACTTGCCTCAATCCGGCCTGGGTGATTTCTACCGGGTCCTCGGCAGTCCAAATTTTGACACCGGGTTTATTGATATGTGCAAGGGCAGAATGCAACGTGGTTGTTTTTCCCGAACCGGTGGGTCCCACACATAAAATTAGGCCGTAGGGCCGGATAATGATGCGCTTTAACACCGATAGATTGCGCTCGTTTAGCCCAATTTCATCGAGCTTAAGTGCGCCGGAGGAGGTTAAAATGCGCAGCACCGCATCCTCAAATCTTCCGACCGTCGGCATGGTGGATATTCGAAGCTCAAATCCCTTTATGCCCTTACGCTTTAAGGTTATTTTCCCGTCCTGGGGCCGACGGCGCTCGGCGATATCGAGATCGGCCATAATTTTCAACCGTGAGACAATTGCCGGCGCCATCGCATTGGGAACCTGGATATATTCATGACATACCCCATCGGTCCGAAAACGTATGGTCGTTTTACGGGTTATGGCCGAAGGTTCAATATGGATATCGGAAGCTTTATTGCGAAATGCAGTCACCAGGACCTGATCCACAAACTTAACGACCTGACTGGATGACTCATCCAGACCCGTTACGTCCTCCTCGATTTCTTCCTCTTCTTCAAAGGAAATATCCGGAATGATATCATCCAGGTTTTCAAATACATTTTCGGTGAGCTTTTCGACTCGTGGATCAAAGAAACCATTGATGTATTTTTCAATATCTTCCTTGATTCCTACCGATAAAGTGATTTTCTGGTTGGTCATCAGCGCTTTGATATGATCGGTTTTGCGAAGGTCTTTGGGATCGTCGACTAAGATCTCCACACCGTTTTTGTCCCAGCTCAACGGCACCCATACATAATAAAGCAAGAAAGATTTTTTCAACCTGTTCGTGAGCTCAACAGGGACAGGTGCTTCCGGATCGAATTCGCGAAACGGGCATCCATAAAACAAAGATAGAGATTTGCCCACCTCATTTTTTTTGACTTTAAACCGATCATGCAGAACAAACTCGACACTTTTCCCGATTTTTTTACTGATCGCCAATGCCTCTTGGAGCTGGTTGGTGGTTACCAATTTGTTTCTCAACAAATAATCGTATCTCGAGCTCGATGAGATGCTGGACTTTAACGCATTAAGTTTATTGGCGATTTCCTCATTTTTCGGATCGATTTTTGCAGCGGTCTCGTATAGGTCAACCGCCAAGTCGCGCTGATCCCTTTTTTCCATCTCATTGCCAAGCCAGAATTGAATTCGAGCGTTTTCCTTGTCGCTCAAATTATACTGATAAATGGACTTGTTGGCCTTTTTGACGACATCCCGGCCCTGCTGTGTCTGGAGAATACAGGTTAAATAATCGACAACAATCTGGGCCGGAGAATAATCCAGCTTTGAATAGTCGGATTTTCCAAAATCAAACTGCAATAATTTTTCATACTCGGCAGACGCCTCTTCAAGAAGACCGAGTTCCTTCAGGGCCCTGGCACCATCCAGAATGGTGGGGACATCATCATGCAGGGACAGGTTTTTTCTAAAGAGGGTAATATCTTCAGCACTCAGGCCCTGATTTTCAGACATTTCCCGCATCTCTATTTCCTTGCGTAAATGACCGATCTGGTTACGTACGGCCTCCGAGTTCTCATCGTCCTCGTCGGATGAAAGGGAAAGTACCTGTTCGTAAAGGGATAGCGCCTCTTCGATCATCCCCATGGAATGACAGGTTTCTGCTTCTTTTATTTTCGTTTGGATATCGGTTTGTTCAACCGGCTGTGCTTTGCTCATAATTGGTTATCCCAGCCCGTAAATCGACAATGAGGTCTTTTTCGTTATATGAAAATCAGATGAAACCCATTAACGCTATCGGTTGTTTTTGATAAAACTTTAGACGGTTAAACGGGGTAAAGAGACTTGACAGAATTTTTATTCCATCTATAATTTTGAAAGAGGGTGCAGTCAGATCTGATTTATACCTGAAATGAGCGTTTCAAACCTCGACAATGGCTCAATTTAGGCGATAATAAATGAAGCGAGGTAAGGTTATGCCCATATATGAATATGAACATCTCAAACGACCGTGCAAAATGGGGAAGGTATTCGACGTCAAGCAATCCTTAGACGATGTTCCGATAGCGGTCTGCCCTCATTGTAAGGGGCCGGTGCAAAAAATCATCTCGCAAACCAATATCAGCTGTCCGAAAACGAATGGTGAACTCCGTGACCTTGGTTTTACAAAGCTGGTAAAGCGCGACGACGGCGTCTATGAAAACGTAACAGCCCGGGAAGGGGATAGCCGTTACATGCAGCGGGGCAAACCGGAAACCATTCCGGATCTGAGTAAAACCATCGCAGATTAATCCCTGAATCTCGCATGAAAATTAATGAGATCCTTTTAACTAATTCTAAGGATGAATATCAATAAATCTCATTAATTTTCACCCTTGCAGGCGAGCCGGAGGCTTCCATCTGCTGCGTTATTAAGGCTGAGGCATAGTTCACTATAGCCTCAGCCTTAAGTGCCTTGCATATGAAAGCCTCCGACTCGTGCAAAATCCAGGGAATAAGGT
>JASFGZ010000077.1:0-12511 GCA_050123495.1 Desulfobacterales bacterium | reverse complement strand
GGCGGCGGCTTAATCTTCTCACCTCTTTTTATCTTATTGCATTTTCCGGTCAGCACAGCGGTATCGGCTTCCCTGTTTTTAAACGGCATTGCCGCCATCTCGGCCGCCGTTATCTATTTTCGGAAAAAGATGGTGGACGTGCAAATCGGAATACCGTTGATTTTATCCTCGTCTCTTTTTGCGCCTTTAGGCGCTTATGTCACGTCAGAAGTAAATCTTCGTATCTTTACCGCAATCCTTGCCGTCGTGGTTTTTTTGGCTGCGATTCGCATGATTTTTTCCGGAAAGATTGAAGCCGAAGCCGTCAGCATCGGTTCGACCCGTCGTGTCCTTGGCGGCAGTCTTATCGGGATGATCATCGGATTTGTCGCCGGCCTTTTAGGAATCGGCGGTGGTGTGTTTATCGTGCCGATGCTGATATATATTTTGAAAGTTCCTACAAAGACGGCCGCGGCCACCTCAATTTTTATAGTGGTATTTTCCTCTTTCAGCGGCTTTGCGGCCCACATTTCCATCGCTGCGCCGGACTGGAAATTCATACTCACAGCAGCTATTTTTTCCATTGCAGGGGGGCAGCTTGGCTCGCGGATTATGGCTCAAAAATTAAAGGGCAGCACGGTTCGCAAGATCTTCGGCGGCGTGCTGTTGATTTTTGTTTTTAAGCTGTTTCAGAGAGCTATTTTCTAATTGGATTTTGACATGCTTTTAAAAAACTTATTTAAGCATTGGACCTATCAGGTATTTGCACCCGGAACCGCCCTGCGGGGAAAATACGAAGCATTCAAATCTCTGCTGTCCCATGATAAACGCGCGCATGAGTTAATGGCCGAGCTGGAAGACATCTATCATGGTTCTATCAAAGTTGATTTTAATGTGATTGCAGCCAAATACGGAGAATTTTCAAACTGTATTTTCAACATTGTCGAGGATCTAACCAAAATATCTCCTTACCGCTACGCGAATTTGCGTGAGTATTTTAAAAAATTCGATGCTTATATCCAATTTATGCTTGTCCCCCCCAAATCTGATTGTTCTGCTCCCTATGCGGTTTCATTTGGGGATATATCCTCCGATCATCCATCTCAGGTCGGTGGAAAAGCACTAAACCTTGCCATAATTAACAAAGACCTTGATCTTCCAACACCCGACGGATTTGTGATTACCACCAACGCATTCTACTTTTTTATAGAATTTAACAGGTTCCAGAAATTGATCGATGAAAAGCTATCTCAACTCGACATCACATCGAGCGCATCACTTGACACGATTTCAAATGAGCTGAGGCAGGCAATCATAGATGCGCCAATCCCGGCGGATCTCGAAGAATCTATCTTCCATCAATTCGAGGCACTGCAAAGGACGAATCGCAAGCATGTCAGGTTGGCTATGCGCAGTAGTGCCGTCGGTGAGGATACGCAGTTTTCTTTTGCAGGTCAATACACCACGGTTTTAAATGTCGGTGAAGATGATATTCTTGATGCATATAAAACGGTCATTGCAAGTAAATATTCAGCCGAAGCCATATATTACCGCATTAACTACGGACTTTCAGATTTCGAAACCCCGATGGCGGTGCTGGCCCTTGAAATGATCAATGCAAAAACAAGCGGGATTATTTACACAGAAGACATCGAAGATCCCACATCAGACCATCTTAAAATACATTCAACGTGGGGGCTGGGAGAGGTGTTGGTAAACGGAGAGGTTTCACCGGATATCATCACGGTTTCAAAAGATGATCGGCCGCAGATTGTTGACAAACAAATCGGCCTTAAACGCAAACAAATGGTCTATAAAAGCGATCATATTACCGAAACCATCGCCATAGACGATTCCAAAAAGAATCGGCCTTCGCTTGATGATGAAATGATGTTCCATCTCGCAAAATGGGGCCTAAAAATTGCGTCACATTTTCAGGAACCCCAGGATATTGAATGGTGTGCCGATCAAGACGCAAACCTTTTTCTTCTGCAAGCAAGACCGCTGAGGATGGGAGAAGCGCATGCCACTGCCGTCTTGGAATGTAATTTCGAAGAAATCGAAAATACCCTACTCATTTCAGGCGGTGAATGCGCCAGCTCCGGCATCGGTGCCGGAAAGGTCTTTAAAATTGAGCAGGAATCAGATTTGGAAAATCTTGAGGATGGGGCCGTTTTGGTGGCCCGGAATGCTGCACCTCATTATGTTAAAGTTATGAACAAGCTCAGTGCCGTAGTAACTGACACCGGCAGTGCCGCCGGTCATTTTGCTTCGGTGGCCCGGGAATTCGGTGTTCCGACATTGGTCAATACAGCAGTGGCCACTGCCAAGTTGGCCGCAGGAAGCGAGATAACCGTCTACCCTGACGATAAAGTGGTCTATGAAGGGATTGTGCACACGATGCTGGAGAGCACCTGTGCCCGAAGGGACCTCATGGTGGACAGCCCGTTCATGCGCAAGTTAAAATACATCATGAGCTTTATATCTCCGTTGAAACTCTTCGATCCTCAGGCGGATTCATTTACTCCCGAAGGGGTTCGATCCATGCACGATATCATGCGCTTCTGCCATGAAAAGGCTGTCCAAGAAATGTTTCAGATCAGCAAAAGACGCATAAGAAAAATTGGTAGTGCCAAGAAGCTGCATTCAGAAATTCCCATGCTCCTACAAGTGCTGGATGTTGGCGGTGGATTGAAGAAAGATCTGGCAGACGAAAAAACGGTCACATTTGATGACATCTTGAGTGTTCCGATGAAAGCGGTGATCGATGGCCTCAGCCATCCGGGAATCCGCTGGGGGCATTTTACCCATTTCGACTGGGCGGAACATGATAAAATTGTGATGAGTGGCGGAATTATCAGCCCTGAGGCGACCATGTTCGCCAGCCATGCCGTCATTTCTGAGGATTACCTTAATTTGAACCTAAAATTTGGGTACCATTTTGTTATCGTCGATGCCATATGCACGCATCAGTCCGAAGATAACTACATACTTTTCCGATTTTCCGGCGGCGGAGCAGACCTGCACAAAAGAAGTCTGAGAGCAGATTTTTTAAGCCAAGTCCTGATGCGTCTTGGATTCGAAGTCAGTCGAAAAAGTGATCTGGTCGATGCCCAATTAAAAGCAGCCGACAAAAAAACAATTGAACGCCGATTAGATAGGGTTGGACGGCTGCTGGGTGCAACTCGACTGATGGATATGTATCTCAAGGATGAATCGATGGTAGAAGGCTTTGTTGAAGATTTTATGAACGGAAGGTACCACTTTGCCACAATTGACGATGCAAAGGTTCAGCCACCAAGACGCGAAGGCACCAAGAACGAAAATGACATTTAAACTTTTATCAAAAAGAGAGAAATCAATTTTAACGTGCCTCTTATTAAAAACGGCATCATTAGAATTATATTATAACCTTTGTGGCTTAGTGCCTTAGTGGCTGAACAGTTACTTGAAGATAGATCGAAGAGGGCGAATGTCCGAATACCAGCTTAAATGGATAACCGACGATCTGGCCGTTGGCACTGCACCCGTGTCTTACGACGATTTCAGGCTAATCAAGGCCAGGGGAATCGATGCGATTGTCAACCTTTGCGGAGAGTTCTGCGATCTTCACGAAATTGAGGAGGCGAATGGTTTTGAAGTGTATTATCTTCCCATTCCCGATGAATGTGCACCGGATTTGGCGGATATGGAAAAGGCGCTGGCCTGGCTGGATCAAACAATGCGATCGGGGAAAAAGGTGCTGGTCCACTGTCGTCACGGTATTGGTAGAACCGGCACATTTGTCACCGCCTACTTGCTTAGAGAAGGGATGGATCTCAAGGCGGCTTTAAAAAAGCTGAAAAAGAGCCGTGTAACGCCGACAAATTATTGCCAATGGCAATTATTAAGGAAATATGGGAAAAAAATCGGAAGATCTAAGAGTAAATGAGCCCCAGGTTAGGTGCTTAGCTCTAATTGGAATGGTGGAATGATGGAATATTGGGAAAATGCATTTTGGGATACTACAATATTGGGTAAATGGCAAAATCCGTCTTGTCGATAAAGTTTAAAATAGATTACTTGGTCGTAACCACCAAGACGGCAGCCCCTTTAAGCGCTCTGACGAGTTTAACGCCTACGTCACCCCTGACAAATTCTTCAGCTTTGGACATGCGCTTACGGCCAATCACCACCATGGAATAATCGCCTTTATTAAACTGGTCGATAATACCTTCGGCAACGGTGGGATAAGGATCTTCGACCAATTTAATCTTTATCGTATTGGGGTTATAGCCCGTTTCAACCAGCTGGTCTTTCGCCTTTTCCATGGCTTTCAAATACCTAACCGGCTGCTCTTTCATGAATTTTTCACCCATAAGCTCCTCACCGGCCGAGGGTTTTCTGAACACGTGCAGCAATGTGATATCCGTTTCTTCCGGGCAGATGGCTACATTTGCAATAAAATCCACCGCCGCTCTGGCACTTAAAGAATCATTCATGGCGACAAGCATCGAATTTTTCAAAACTTTCCTCCATCAATCAAAAATTGAATACAGACATCTGTTTAAATCCTCAAGGAGCTCATCCACGAGTTCATAATAGACATGGGCACCTTGTGAGAAATGCATGAGAATATCATTGAGCATTTTCGGAATGGTTGGATATAGCTTACGCAAATTAATAAATCGCCATTTATCGAGTATGGAGAAATCTTCCGGCCCAATTCGATCGATCAGGTCACCATAGATCCGCTCCTCGCTTGAAATCATATGCAGATTGTGGAATCCCTTCCCGATCGTATAAATCAAAATGTTTCCCAAACCAAATATATCCAGACCGAATGGATTTTCGGTGGCTTCATAATCATAATCAAAGTCGATCCAAACATAGGTTCCGTTATCCCGATTAATGATGATATGATCGTTTCTGATGTCCCCATGTTTAAACCCGTTAATATGCAAAAATCGAATCGCTTCAAAGGCCGGCACCAATTTTTTTAGGATTCCCGGAAGTATTTGTTGAAAATAATCCTCATATCCCATTTTATAATGATCAATGGCGTTAAAGAAACTTGGCCCGCGGACGACATCCAATACCCGCACGATATTGCCTTTCGCATCTAGATAGGCTTCTCCATGCATAAAAGATGGGTGGTCCTTAACTAATTCTAAAATCTTGCCTTCTTTATCCGGGTTTCGAAAGCACCTTATTTTGACACCGCCGATGGATGTTCCAAAGGATTCTAAAAAGGTCAGCTTTATAAACTTTTGTTCCCCTGTTTCTATTTCCTTAGCTCGTTTTACCCAAAATTTTGGATCTTCTAAACCGAACCGGGTTTCACGCGCAAAGCCTTTCACAACATAGCGTTTGCCACCGATCAAAATTTCATCCCCATTATCTATGGCAAAAAAATCAGTGGTATCTGTGAATTGCCGACCTCCCACTGGCTACAGGTCCTTCAGCATTCTTGGTGGAAGGCTCTCCAGGGCAATCTTTACGCCATCGAGAAAATTCTTCAGCCCGTTATTTTCGATAACCAACCCCAGATGCTCTGACATGACGCACAACGATTCGATATCGTCTTCATGCATGTTCCTTGGTTCACCATGATAAATTCTAATGACCCCGATGACGGCTTCACGGCATTTTATGGGAATAGAGAGCATGGACATGATCCCTTCTTTGGCCGCAGCCTCCGGATATTGAACCCGCGAATCGTTTTGCATGTCTTCTACAAAAACCGGCTCGCCTTTGCTGATGGCGCAGTGTTTATCTTCCATGACTACTGGACCTTTGTAGAGATATTCCTCGCTAAGCCCATAGCTGCTCACATGATACAATTGATTATCCCTCTCATCCAGAAGCATAATACTGCACCCTTTGGCCTTAAATCTTCGGCTGGTACCCTCAGCAAGATGGTTGGTCAATACATTCAAATCCTCATAGGTCGAAATTGCATGACTGATGGACCTGAAGTGCTCAAGGTAAAACTTTCTTTCTGGTTTTTGGTTCATCCGTTATCCTTTCCCTACCCCAGCATCCGTGGCGGCAAGTTTGTCATCTCCATTTTTACCTGCTCAATAAAATTTTTCAATCCATTGTTCTCAATCACAAAGGCCAGAAGTCGCTGCATCACGCAGAGCAAATCGAGATCCTCTTCATGCAGCGCCCAGTAGTCACTATGATAAATTCTAATTAAACCGATTCCTGCTCCTCGCAGTATTATGGGGAAAGAGAGCAGCGAAACAATTCCTTCTTTGGCTGCGGCCTCCGGATATTGGACGCGAGGATCGTCCTGCATGTCTTCAACAAAAACGGGCTCACACTTGGTAAAAGCCGAGTCTGTGTCATCCAAAAATACCGGGCCTTTGCTCAGATATGCTTCGCTGATCCCATAACTGCTGACCCGAATCAACTGCTTTTCACGCTCATCCAAAATTAGCAAGCTACAGCCCTTGACATCAAAAGCTTGGCTGATCACCTCAACCAAATGTTCGAACAGTAAATTCAGATCCTCATAGGTTGCAATCGCGCGGCAAATCTTCTTTAAATCTCTTATAGAGATCCTTCTCTCCGGTTTTTGCTTCATTGATTATGCCCCTTATTACTATTGGTTTATTATAATGTACGATGTTATTCTTTTGCAAGATCCTAAAACCGGATGCAATGAATACCGTCAAGGCGCCCGCTTGCATCTCTGATATCAGATGGCGTCTAGAAGTGGTTTCAAAACCCCACCTGAGACCCAATAGCTGTGTTACAGACCTCCGATAAATGCTCACAATAAATAAGTGCGCTAAAGTTTAAAGTGATCTAAAGTGACTAAAGTTGTGGAATTTTGTCTATTTAATAAAAGATGGAGCGCAGCGACGCCCTAACTTTAGGCACTTTAGGCATTTTAGTTCACTTTAGGCACTTTTAGCCCTTGAACCTGATCTCAGTTTTTAAAACCACTTCTATTTAATCTCGCATCACCTCTAGAATTCATCCCTGCTCCCCCATTTTTCAAGCAAACGAATTAAATCTGTCATCGTTTGATGAATAGGCGTCGCGACTCCTTTGTGCTTTCCCATCGTGTAAATTGCGCCGTTCAGGGTTTCTATTTCGGTAGGCCGGTTGTTGATAATATCCTGTAACATCGGAGAAAGATTCTCAGCCGTCTTACTGCAGACCTCAAGCAGTTGATCGTAAAGGTCCTCTTGGGGCAGCTGAACAGCATAGGCTTGGGCAACGCGTTTGCCTTCATCAATGAGGCGTTTGGCGAGAACGATAGATTCCATCTTTTCAACCAGCTGACCATTCTTGAGCCTGAGCAAGGCAGTTAAAGGATTTATGGCCGAATAGATCAATCCTTTTGCCCAGATATGACCCAGGATATTTGCGGATATCTTTGTTTGGAGTCCGGCGGTCTCAAAGGCCTCACGTATCCGTTCTACACGCTCGGTCCTGTTTCCATCCAGCTCACCGATCAAGGTTGGTCCAACGCCGGCATGCCGAACTTCAGAGCCACCCAGCGAAGTCGCCCCATGATATGTTACCCCACCGAGGATATTTTTCTTATCAATTATTTCAGTTATGGTCTCGATATTTCCAAGACCTGTCTGAATGGTGAGAATTGGTGCTTTGGGGCCTACTAGGTGGCTTATGCTCCGGGCGGCAGCGGCGGTAGCGTATCCTTTGACAGATAGAAGAACCAGATCACAAGTGTCTATGGAACCACTTTGGTCCGTGGCCTGGGCCCGGACGGTCGCATAGACACTTGATTCTGTTTGCCCAAACTTGATCAGCTGGATTCCTTTTTCATTTATAGCTTGGACAACGGCCGAGTCTTTTTCCGCAAAGATTACCTCATGGCCTCCGTCGCCCATGATTCCCCCGAAAAATCTGCCAATGGCTCCAGCGCCGACGACTATAATTTTCATTGCCTTTCCTCCGATGGCTTAGCGAAAGCATTCACTAGGTTTTTACCGTTTTTCCAAAGGTTCTTTTTCCTGACACACTTCCAAAAGGACTCATAGTGCCGCAAAACGTATCAGCCAGCCTTTAATACATGGGCCACCTTTTCTTCTAATTCTTTGGTATCTATCGGCTTAATGCAGTACTCGCTGGCTCCCAACCTGATAGACTTCAACTCGGTTTCTCCCGTCGGATAAGCCGTGAGCATGATAACATGGATGGAGGGATCTATCTTTTTGATTTCTTCCAGTACTTCGACGCCACTCATTTTTTTTAATTTGATATCCAGGATAGCCAGGTCGACGGTGTGCGTACGCGCGTAATTTAAAGCGTCCTCCTCTTCAGTAAAACCGATTACTTCATGCCCTTTTTTTTTCAAAATCCGCTTGACGAGGTTAACGGCATCTAAAAGATCATCCAAAACCATTATGTTTACCATCCCCGATCTCCTTTAAAGAAATTAAAGCTTCAGTGGATTTTAAGACCCAGGAATCATCGATAGCTTAATTAGATCCAAAATCACCTTTTATTCATCCGCCAGTACCCGCAAACAATCCTGTGGAAATCGATGGGTGCCTTTTTCGTCTAAACTGACTTCAATGAGTGCATCCGGGTCGTTCTTTGCAGTATCCGGATCGGTTATGATTCCGTGGCATCCCACATATTCATCCATGTATTTTGCCCATTGTTCATCATCTGATTTCCTGTATATCTCAACTCTTTGCCCTCTGCGAAAAACCATCGCCTATCTCCTCTTTGCGACTCGCTATGCGATATGAAAAACATCCAACCACTTCAAGAAGCTGTTTGCCCGCCTCCGGGTGGTTCGCGGCTGTCAAATACATCGACTTTCTTCCTCGAACACGCCTCACAGATGACTTGCTCGGAGGTAACTTGCGTCACGCCGCCGATTTTTTTTTGGATGAAATCAAGATACTTGGCCGGCCCTATGACGGCACCGCATTTCTCACATTGGATCAGCTTTTGCCGGTTTAATATGGTTCCACACAAAGAAAGAATTCTTTCATCTCCTCTGTCTTCCATGCGCATGGCATCATTGGCGCAATTTTCAGCACAAGCACCGCAGACAATACATCGTTCCTCGGTAAGTCTGAAATCGGTTTGGACAGGATGATCAAAATCCAGATAGCCCAATTGCAGTGCGTCAACTCCCATCTTATCCCGACAGATCTCAACACATTCGCCACAACGCCGGCAGATATCGCATCGGAGGCATCGACGCGCCTCTTCCCTTACCCTATTTTCTGAATAGCCGAGTTCCACCTGCTGAAATGTGGTGCGCCTTCTTTCCACATTCAGCAAAGGCATCTCCGGTCTTTTCAGAGCCATCTTGGTATTGGCTGGAAGCTCTATCCAATCGGTCCTTGCCCGACGAACCGGCACAGGGGGCATCTCTGGCTGAGGTATTTTGGACAGATAACGATCGATGGAATCCGCTGCTTTCTTGCCTCCCCCGATTGCCTCTACGACAGTGGCCGGACCTGTCACAGCGTCTCCGGCCGCAAAAATACCCTGCATGGCAGTTTCCATACTGGCCATATCGACATCAATCGTGTTCCGTCGGGTCCATTTAAGATCAGAGAGTTCTTGCATGCAGTTATAATCCACCAGCTGACCGATAGCGGGAATCACCACATCTGCATCCATGAAAAAATCACTGCCCATGATAGGGACAGGGATTCTCCGGTCACTCCCCTCTCTGGTGACCAGTTCAGCCCTGAGGCATTTCAGGGCCGTCACCTGACCGTTTTTCCCCACAACCTCGATGGGAATCGCTAAAAACGATATTTTGACACCTTCCTCTTCAGCCTGTTTTACTTCTTCGTGGTCGGCCGGCATTTCACTGCGCGCCCTGCGGTAGGCAATGGTCACCTCTTCACATCCCAGGCGCACAACGGTCCTGGCCACATCAATCGCCACATTTCCGCCACCGACCACCACGGCTTTTTTGCCTGGAATGCGCCTTTCTCCCAGTGCTACCTTTCTTAATAATTCAATGGCATCAATAACCTGAGGGAATTCTTTTTCACCCGGAATCCCCAGCTTAAAAGAACTATGGGCGCCAATGGCGAAAAAAAAGGCTTCAAATCCTTCCCCCTTTAATTGTTCGAGGGCCACATCTTGACCGAATGTCGTATTAAATACAAATTCAACACCCAGATCCTCGATCATAGCGATTTCCCTGTCAATAACTTCCCTGGGAAGCCGGCACCTGGGAATGCCGACCATCATCATGCCCCCTGCCATGGGCAGCGCTTCGATCACGCGGACCTTATATCCTTTGAGGGCCAGATAATAGGCCGCCGTCAATCCCGCCGGGCCGGCGCCGATGATGCAAACTTTCCTGTTCTTATCCGGTTCCTTTTCAGGATTCTGATAACGCCTATCCGACAGAGCCTTTTCGGCCGCAAACGCCTTGAGATGTTTTATGGATATGGGCGTATCAATTCTTCCCCGGACACACATGAATTCACAGGGCCGGGTGCAGACAAGACCGCATACCCATGGAAAAGGATTATCTTTGCGGATCACCTCAATCGCCTCTGCATCGTTTCCCATGCCGATAAGCGTAACATAGGTTGGCACATCAATACCCGAAGGACACGCCATCTGGCAGGGAGCCGGTGCCAGCTTAACGCAATCTCCGGTAGGGCAATTATGGGTTGCGATATGGCTTAAAAAATGCTCCCGGTTTTCCGAGAGCACTGCAGAAATTATTTTACCGATTTCTTTGCTGGCCTTATCCGCGCCTTTATCGCTGAGTTCTTGAGAAAGCGAATCGATCACGGGTAAATGTTCATCTCCGGCTCTACCCCAGGCAATATCTTCTAGGAGTTTCAGAATCTCTTCCGCCATACGTCTGTTTTTAGGATGGATTAGACGGCCGGAACGAATCGTTTCAGCTAATCGAACAATCGTATTGTTAACCGGGCAGGTGTTGTCAGACATACGGATTCCTTCTTCTTCCGATATTCTTAACACAGGCCATTCGTAAAATCTGTTATTTTAAACCACCGAAGCAATCGCCCATTGTTAAGGTTTTGGAACCGCCCATTTCACCGCCTGTCGAAGAGTACCCTCTCGACGTGCTTCTGGAAGGCGATCCTGTTTTTTATAACATTGCGGGCAGATATAATTTACATGCTCAAGCCCTTTGGGTTTGTATGCTTTTTCACTGATCAGGTCCAAATATTTTTTCGGCGCAAACGGCGTGCCGCAATGCTCGCATTTTTCGAGTTTAAATCGAGCCAATACCTGCCCCCAGGTAAATATTTTCCTTTCATCACCCCGGTCTTCAACCCTGATTGCGCTCGTCGGGCATACGTTGGCACAGGCACCGCAGCCGATACAATATTCAGAAAGTCGCTCAAAATCGGTGGTTATTCTGCGCGCATATCCCCGATTTACCCAGCAGAGGGCATAAGCGCCGATCTTATCCCGGCAGACCCTTACACATCGCCCGCAGCGCACGCAATCATCATCTTCACCGGTGCGAAATCGGCTGGTAACGACACCCCATTTTCCGGCCAGATCAATGAGTTCTTTGCAGTAAGGGGAGCGGCCTAAAAGGAGTTCGACAATAAGCCTGCGATTTTTTTGAATTCGTTCGGTATCGGTCGCTACCACCAGCCCTTCTTGAACTTCCTGGATACAGGAGACCCGGACCGAATGTCGCATCGCACCGCTGACCTCAACAATGCAAAGCCTGCAAGTTCCTTCGGGTTCCAGGGCTTCATGGTGACAGAGGGTGGGAATGAAGATACCTTCCTGGCGGGCTGCCTCAAGAACCGTCATCCCTTCGGGAGCCTCGACTTTTTTACCATCGATGGTGAGATTGACCATTTGGGTCATCGTTTTTCTCCTGATTGTATCTGGACCGCATCGAACTTACATGATTCATAGCAGATGCGACATTTAACACATTTTTCCTGATCGATGAAATGGGCTTCTTTTTTTTCACCGGATACCGCCTCTGAGGGACAATTGCGTGCACATACCCCACAACCGGTACATGTTTCTGCATCAATGACAAATGTGGTCAGGGCCTTGCATACCCCGGTCGGACAGCGTTTATCGATGATATGAGAATCATATTCACTCCGAAAATAACGCAGCGTGGACAACACGGGGTTTGGCGCTGTCGTGCCCAGAGCGCACAGAGAAGCATCTTGAATCATCTGGGAAAGCTCCTCTAATAATGAGATATGCTCGGGCGTTCCCTGCCCTTCGGTAATCTCATCCAGCAGTCGGGTCATATGGAAAACCCCTTCTCGGCAGGGCGTACATTGGCCGCAGCTCTCAGTCATACAGAACTGGACAAAGTACTTGGCCACATCCACCATGCAGGTATCCTCGTCCATGACAATCATGCCACCGGATCCCATCATGGAACCGGCTTCGGAAAGATGCTCATAATCGACCGGCATATCCAGATGGCTGGCCGGAATACATCCACCGGAGGGTCCTCCGGTTTGAACCGCTTTGAATTCTTTCTTATGGGGTATTCCGCCGCCGATGTCATAAATAATATCTCTCAAGGGTAGGCCCATGGGTACTTCCACCAATCCGGTGT
>JASFGZ010000076.1:0-12574 GCA_050123495.1 Desulfobacterales bacterium | reverse complement strand
CAACAGTATGCCTCCGGTTTAAAGCTCGGCCCCGCCGCGATCTTGAACCAAAATCCTATTTTTGAGATGGCTTCTTGTAAATACCCTTAAATGGTAACTATAGCATGGCCATTTGTCAAATTTAAAATGATTTTAAATAGGCTTCATACACTGCGTAATCTTTTGGCGAAAATTGGATAAAAATAATTTTTTCCAGGGAGGCGTGATCCTTTAAAAACGCGCAGCTGGTATCCACTGCGATTTTACAGGCATCTTCAATCGGATACCCGTATACACCGCAGCTAATTGCCGGAAAAGCAATTGTGGTAAGGTTATTTTCAACGGCCAGTCTCAGGCTGTTTAGATAACAGCTGGTCAACAGCTGGCTATCTTTGGGCGTTCCGCTGTATACCGGTCCGACGGTATGAATAACATGGCGGGCCGGAAGATTGTATCCCCCGGTTATCCGGGCCTCACCCGTGGGGCACCCGCCGATGGTCCGGCACTCCTCCAATAATTTCGGACCGGCAGCTCGATGGATGGCACCGTCTACGCCCCCACCGCCCAACAGCTTTGTATTGGCCGCATTGACAATCGCATCCACATCCAGCCGGGTGATGTCACCCTGCTGAATTTCTATTTTTTCTAATATATCCTTATCCATATTTTTCCCCTATCCTTATGTCTCTAATTTGAGGTTTTGTAAGGACCTTGATTCATATGAGTCAATCAGGTCATTTAAATTCGAAATTCGAATATCTAAATCCGAAACAAATCCGAATATCAAATGACCGAAATTCAAAACGTTTTGAACATTTAGATTTCGGATTTAGAATTTGTTTCGAATTTCGTGCTTCGGATTTTATTGGGCGTATTCTCTTGAACAATTCTTATAGGTCATACAACTTATCATCTCTAAGCGGCGGGGACTTTCGGGTTCTTTTGGCGCCTTCCTTTTTATCGGGTAAAAGAAAAGGGTCTTCTTCCTCCAATAAATCTCCCATTTCCGCCTCGATGGCATCAGGATCTTCTCCAGCCTCCATTCGTTTTAAAGCTTCACTCATGCCGGGTCCCAGCTCGAGGCCGGTCATATCTGAAAGCTTCCGCATGAGATTGGCCGCCTGCCGGGGGTCATCTTCGTTGATTTTATCGGCCTCGCCCGCCAGCATTTGCATCGCTTTTTCCATTTTATTTTCATCAAACGGCAGGTCATCCGCATCGCTGTCTTCGGTGGCCTTGCCGGTAAACGCAAATGCGGACATTTGTCGGGAAAGCGTTTTTTTCTTACACCGGGGGCATTTGGGTCTTTTGGAGGTGTTTACGGTTTTGGAAAAAAAATTGAAGATGGTATTACAATCTTCACAATAGAATTCGTAGATGGGCATGGCAGCTCCTTAACAAAGTGACTGTGTGTATTCGATATCTAAAATAATAGAAGCTGGCGTTTTCCTTGTCAACCGCAATAATTAAGCGTTGTCATTGGCCAGCGGGCGCTTTCCGCCAACTGGAAATCACTGCGATTTAAATAATCTCCACAACCACCGATGCAGGACTCAAGAGAGCTGACGCATGCCAGGTGTTGACTTGCGAGTTGCCGTTTGTTATGGCACCCTGTTCAGAGGTTCAGGGTTGAGGGGTTCAGGGTTCTAAGTTGCGGTCACTGGTTACTGGCTCTTGAGTTTAGTCGATTCGTTAATTGGTCGAATGTTCAAATAGTTTAAATCGGATTAAATCCTCTGACGAATTGACGATTCGACGAATCAACAATTTAACTATACTTTGTCCCCGCTGACATCTGTTCTCCAAGTACTGATAACAAACCCCTTGAACGCTGAACGTTGAACCTTTGAACTAAGAGGCTGACACCTGAGACCATATTGATTAGAACTTTTGTAACATATTTCTGGTATACAACACTAGATTCTATTATAAAAAAGGAAGGGGACTGGCTATTATGGAAAGAACACTGGCGATCGTTAAACCGGACGGCGTTTCACGCGGAATTATCGGTGAAGTGATTAAACGACTTGAAGGCAACGATTTTAAAATCGCGGCGATGAAGATGCTTCATCTCACGAAAAAACAGGCAGAGGGCTTTTATGCCGTGCATCGAGGAAAGCCCTTTTTTGAAAGTCTCACCGATTTTATGAGCTCCGGACCGGCTGTGGTGATGATACTCGAGGGTGAAAATGTCATTGCCCGATATCGAGAACTGATGGGTGCGACCGATTACAGGGAAGCAGCGGAAGGGACGATTCGCAAGGATTTTGCAACGGACATTGAAAAAAATGTGGTTCACGGTTCAGACGCTCCGGAAACCGCTGCTTTTGAAATGGCCTATTTTTTCAACAATCTTGAAATTGTCAGCTGATGTCTGCAACCGTCAATCTAAAAAATGTTTCCATTATCCTGACCCGGCCCCGCTATCCGGAAAATATCGGCGCGGCGGCCCGCGCGATGCGCAACATGGGATTTAAACAGTTGATTGTGGTGGGTCCGCAAAATTGTGACTTATCGCGGATTTTAAAAATGGCCACCCATGCCGCTATTGAAGTGGTCGAACAAATGCAGGTCTATGAAGACCTGCGAACCGCTCTTGAGCCTTTTCACTATATCGTCGGTACGACAGCCCGCCTGGGTGGCCAACGACAGCTGGTTGGTTCCGCGGCCGGGCTGGCGCAAAAACTGGCGCCCATTTCAGAGGAAAATAGTGTGGGGCTTTTGTTTGGTCCTGAAGACCGCGGGCTGACCAATGCAGACATCCGGTTCTGTCATGAACTGGTCAACATACCCACTGCTGAATTTTCATCGGTAAACCTGGCCCAGGCCGTGATGGTCGTGTGCTATGAATTGCGGCGTTACAATCAACCCAGGGGGAAAACCTTTATGCCGCGTCTCGCTAACCGGCATGAACTGGAGGGCATGTATGCTCAATTGAAGGATATTCTGGTCAGAATCAGCTACATTCAGCCCGACAATCCCGATTATTTTATGAATAATATACGCCATTTTGGTACGCGCCTGAAACTGCGGGCCAAAGAGGTGAGTATTATTCGCGGCATATGTCGACAAATTGATTGGTATGGGAAAAAATGCTACCGGGAAGGATTGAAAGACCGTCGCGGTTGAGGTCTTTAAACAACGTGTGGTTTCTGGTTTCAGGTGTCAGAATTTGGATCAGAAGGGCTTGCGCTTTGTCAATGCTGACACCCGAACACTGACACCTGACACCTAAATTAAAATGGGTTCTGGAGTCTAAGCAAAGTGAACCCGGTTTCCGGGTCAACCATCCGTTTTCCTTTCGATTCCAGCAATTCGAAAAGGATCACTTCCATGATGTGCCATACCCTCACGCCTCGGCGAATGCATCCGGTCCTGGTGGATGATTTCCGGCCGCAGGCCATGTGCAAATGAAGCACAGGATTGCCTTGCTGATCCGGAAAGAGTGTTCCGGTGCCGGCCACCTCGTGTACATTTTCCAAAGTGTATTGCATCGAAGATACGGGTATTTCATTTTCCCGCTCAGGGCCGACGATGAGTTTACTGCCTTTATCGGCACCGCCGATGATGATCAAAGAAGCGGCCGCTATGGAGTGGTCGCGGGCAAATTGCTCGATCTCCTCATGAACAATATCCCCGTTTTCAAGACAAATTACAAAAATCCGACCGGGTTTGCATTCTGAAAATTTCACGTTTAACTGCTTTACCTTCCTTTCAGCTATCTAAAGCATATTGATCAATGGCCTTGCCGTGATCCATGTTCAATACATGCGTAATACAGTTTAACTTTTCCTCATCCTGATTCGGCACATAGATCAGGTTCGTGTGGGTTTGACTCCCGATATATTCGAAAATATCCAGTATTTTTGTCCTGTTCCTGATGTCCAGGCCTTGAAAAGGCTCATCTAAAATAAGAATTTGAGGAGATTTGACCATAGCCCGGGCGATAAGGATTAACTGTCGCTGGCCGTGGGAGAGGCGACCGAATTTCTGATCGGCCAATTCCGCAACGCCCAGAAAATGGGCCCATTCTTTGGCAACTGAGAGCGCTTCCGAGCTACATTTTTTATAGAGCCCGTTTGAATCAAAAAAACCTGAACAGACAACATCGAATGCATTGATATTTCTGTGCTGGCGAATCTGCAGGTCCGATGAGATGAAGCCGATTTGTTTTTTTATATCCCAGATACTTTCACCGGATCCTCTTTTTTTCCCGAAAAGATAAATTTCATTTGCATAAGCCTGCAAATTATCTCCGAGTATCAGTGTCAAAACGGTTGATTTGCCGGCGCCTTTAGGGCCTAAGATGGTCCAGTTTTCACCTTCTTTGAGGCGCCAGTTAAATTTATCAAGAATTCGCCGGCGGCCATATTGGATCGCTACATTTTTCATCTCGATTAAAACCCGGGCCGATTGCGACTCTTTTTTCGCAGCTGCAGTCATAATCTGGCTTATTTTTTGGAGCGAGTTTTGCAGCGGGCGGTTTTCAATTTCATAAACCCGGTTGATGTTCTCGGCCGTAAAAATGTCTTCCTTTTTACCGCCCTTAAAAATTTTTCCATGCTTTAAAAGCAGCACATGGGTTATATTCGGTACAATCTCTGCGAATCGGTGGGTAATCAAAATGACGTGCATGTCACCGACCATTAACTCATTGATGATTTTGGCCAGGGCATTTCGTGACGGCGCATCCAATCCGTCGAAGGGTTCATCTAGAATCAGCAGCCTTGGGCGCTTTATCAATGCTTTTGCAATTAAGGCGGTATTCATCTCCCCGGTGGATAACGACCTTATATTTCTTTGCAGCAGCGCTTCAATTCCGATCTTTTTAGCGACCGCCTTCAATCTTTTTTCATCCTGAGCCCCATCCGCAGGTTCACCCCTTTTATTTAAAATGATCTGTTTTACCGTCGTGATTTCATCTATTTTGCCGCTAAACTCCCTGAAACTGTCCTCCAGGTTTTCGCGTTCGATAATGTCGCGGTGCAGCTCAGGCGAAACATATCCGATCGCATTTGCCGTGGTGGCTGGATTGCGACGATCTTCGTTTGAAAAATTATAAACGATAGCGCCCCTTACGACCGGGACGGCACCAAAAAGCGATTTGGCAAATGTCGTTTTCCCGGAACCATTGGGGCCCAGTATCGCCCAGTGTTCATTGGAATTAATCTGCCAGGAGGTATTCTCAAGATACAACCTGTCGCGCAAACGAACGGAAGTATTGTCTAATGTTATAAAAGTTTGGGTGTCCATATATTTAATAGCGGGTATCTGCGTATTCCACCCAGCCGCCGGCTTCCACGAGGGCCCGGTCAAAATCAGACAGCGAAAATGTGATCTCCTCCCTGGTTTCGGCTGCTTCGATGATGAACACCTGTTTTTTCAGGTCCGTCGTCACAATTGTTTCCTGCTGAGCGTAGGATTGAAAGAGATGGTCGATGGTAGGTGCCGGCAACTCTGCTGCCAGCATTCCGCAGTTAAACATATTTTGTCTGAAAATACGGGCAAAGCTTTCCGCAATGACCAGATTAATTCCGTTGACCTCCAGTGCCCAGGGTGCGTGTTCTCTGGATGAACCGCAGCCGAAATTGGCACGACTGATTATAACGTTTTTGCCGCTGATATCTAGGTTCATGTCAAACCCTTCGAGTTTGATATCCTCAAACAGGTGCGGACCGAGCGCTTTTTTGGAGATTTCAGTCAGGTATTTAGCCGCAATGATTTCGTCGGTGTTGATATCCGCACGATCCAGAAACAATGCCTTGCCGCTGAAGTTTTTCACAGTATCCATCCTTTTAGGAATACCTCCGAGAAGAATTTATATTTTGTTCTACCACGAAAACACGAAAAAAATGAAGACACGAAAAATTTCTATTTCGTGTTTTCCAGCTTTCGTGCTTTCGTGGTTGTATTCTATTTGCTACCCTCACTAAACAGTGGTGAATTGGTGATCCGGCCTGCAATGGCGGAGGCCGCAGCGGTGGCCGGGCTCATCAAATGGATCATGCCGCCTTTGCCCATTCGGCCCCTGAAATTGCGATTGGTGGTTGAAGCGCACACTTCGCCTTCTGCCAGGACGCCGTTGCTCATTCCCAGACAGGCGCCACAGGTGGGATTGGTTACACAAAAGCCGGCATCCATAAAGATACCCATTATACCCTCATCCAGCGCCTGCTGAAAAATTTTAGGCGTTGCCGGTGATACGATACCGCGAACAGTGTCGTCAATTTTGTGTCCTTTTAAAATCTGCGCGGCGATTCTCAAGTCTTCGAGCCGGCCGTTGGTGCAGGATCCGATGTAAATCTGATCGATTTCAGTTGCGTCCATCTCCCTGACCGGGCGCACCTGGTCCGGTTTAAATCCATGCGTCACCATGGGTTCCAGCTGCGATACGTCGTGTTCAATTTTTTCCTCGTAAGTGGCGTCCGAATCCGGCCAGAATTCTTTAAACGCTTCCAACGCTTCGGATTTATTCGAATATTGATCTTGAATAAATGGCCACAGATACGCCAGGGTTGTCTGATCCGGGTAGCAAATACCGCTGGTGGCGCCGGCTTCAACAGCCATGTTGCACAGGGTCATTCTGGCATCCATGCTCAGGGCTTCGACGACCGGTCCGCTGAATTCAATAATTTTATTGGTGGCGCCATTAACGCCGATCCTGCCGATGATCGATAGGATAAGGTCTTTGGCAAACACCCCGGCCGGTAGTGTACCGGTGATATCGATTTTGATGGTTTTTGGATAACGAAAGGCGCAAATGCCCTTTAAGATACCAACTTCAAGATCCGTCGTCCCTACGCCGGCCGCAAAGGCGCCGAAAGCGCCATACGTGCAGGTATGCGAATCTCCCATGATGATGGTATGCCCCGGTCTGACAAAGCCCTTTTCGGGGAAAAGAACGTGACAGACGCCATTTTTGCCGATATCGAAAAAGTCATGGATTTGGTGACGTCGCGCCCATTCCCTTAAAATTTTACCCTGGGTGGCGGTTTTTGTATCTTTGGCGGGAGAGACATGGTCGATCACCGCTTTAATCTTTTGGGGATCAAACACCCGGTCTTTATCCCTTGCGATCAGATCGTTGATGGCTGTCGGGGTCGTAATTTCGTGACAGAAAACCGCATCGAGTCGCAAGACGTGTATATCGCCTGAGGGATTGTCGATGCGGTGGGAGTTAAAAATTTTTTCAGCAACGGTTTGACCCATAATATACCTCATCAAATAAATTTAGCGTTGAATACTGTTTATACCAGGGATTATCTATGTTCAAGCTCAATCCGCAATCGAATTAGAAGCTATCTCAAAAATAGTGGCTAAGGGTTCGGGGTAAGGCGTCCCCGGAATTGATAACGGAGCGTACACGCACTACGTGAGTATTTCAATTCGCGGGACAACGCAGCCCTGGGCACTTAGACGCATTTTTGAGATAGGTTCTAGTCTGATTCCGATTTAATCACCGCTAGGAAAGCCGATTGGGGAATCATCACTTTACCGACCATTTTCATCCGTTTTTTGCCCTTTTTCTGTTTTTCGAGCAGTTTGCGCTTGCGCGTGATGTCGCCACCGTAGCATTTGGCGGTAACATCTTTTCTCAGGGCTGAAATCGTTTTGCGTGCAATGATGTTGCCACCGATGGCTCCCTGGATGGCGATTTTAAACATCTGCTTCGGGATTTCCTGTTTCAGCTTTTCACAGGCGGCTCTGGCCCTGGCGACGGCATTGTCTTTGAACACCAATTGCGATAATGCGTCCACCCGTTCGCCATTAATTAATATATCCAGTTTGACCAGGTCGGTTTCGCGATAATCGATTAGGTCGTAATCAAAGGAGCCGTAGCCCTGGGTTAAGGATTTGAGCCGGTCATAAAAGTCATAAATGACCTCTGCCAGCGGCATCTCAAATATCATTTCCAGACGATCGCTGGTGAGGTATTGATAGGTTTTATTAATCCCGCGCCGTTCGAGACATAGATTCATCACCGCCCCCATGTAACGATCCGGTACGATAATGGAAGCCCGGATATAGGGCTCCTGTGTCGTCGCAATTACCGTCGGCTCGGGGTAGTATGCGGGATTATCGATGGTCATTTTTGATCCGTCATTCATGACCACCTGATACTGAACCGACGGCGCTGTCAGGATAAGCGCAAGATCGTATTCGCGTTCCAGCCTTTCCTGAACGACTTCTAGATGCAAAAGCCCCAAAAAGCCGCAGCGAAAGCCAAAACCCAAAGCTACCGATGTATCCTTTTCATATACCAGGGCCGCATCATTTAATTTGAGCTTTTCCATGCCGGCCGCAAGGTCTTCGTAACCATCTGAGGCCGTCGGATATATCGAAGAAAAAACCACCGGTTTCGTCATTTTAAATCCCGGCAGTGGAGAATCGCAGGGGTGATCTTTATGGGTGACGGTGTCCCCGCTGCGCGTGTCGCTGATCGTCTTTATTCCGGCAATGATGTAGCCCACCTGGCCGGCGGAAAGCGTTTGCATGGGGAGGTGTTCCAGTTGAAAAACACCGACCTCTTCGACCCGGTAGACCGCCTGGTTGGATGTGAAAATGATGCTGTCCCCCGGCTTTATCTTTCCGTGAAAAACGCGCAGATGAACCACAGTGCCGCGATAGGAATCATAATGAGAATCAAAAATGAGCGCCTGTAACGGTTTGTCTGGGCTGCCGCCCGGCGGCGGCAACTTTTTTACAATGGCTTCAAAGACTTGATCGATTCCGAGCCCCTGCTTGGCCGATATCTCGAGAGCGGCCTCCGGATCCAGCCCCAGATCCTCCGCAATCTGTTTTTTTACGCGATCAACATCGGCAGAGGGGAGGTCGATCTTATTAATGATCGGAATGATTTCCAGATCGTGCTCAAGCGCCAGATATAAATTGGCCAAGGTCTGAGCTTCCACGCCCTGGCTGGCATCGATCAATAGCAGCGCCCCCTCGCAGGCAGCCAGGGCACGTGAAACTTCGTAGGTAAAGTCAACATGGCCGGGGGTGTCGATAAGGTTTAAAAAATAGATTTGACCATCATCAGATGTGTACGGAAGGCAAATGGTCTGGCTCTTAATGGTGATTCCCCGTTCACGCTCAATATCCATGGTATCGAGAATCTGGTCCTTAAAATCCCGATCCGCGATGACATCGGCAGCCTGGATGAGCCGGTCGGACAATGTGGATTTGCCGTGGTCAATATGGGCGATAATACTGAAGTTTCTGATATTTTGCATTTCAAACATCGGGGTTGGCGAATCTGTTTTTGGTTTTTAATTGCGCTAGACACTTGATAGTGTTGAAGAATTTAAAAGTCGGTTGACACAAATCGCCTTTCTGGATATATTAATTAATAAGCGAAACAAAATAAAAGCGCTTACGTATCAAATTTTTTGGAATAATGTCAACTGCGGAACGCGTCAGAGACCAAAGTAATTCATTTTAGCATACGAATGGCAAAAAAGATAAAAAATACGCATATTTTGATCGTCGATGACGATTTAAGCATCCGAAATACGATGCAGGAGTATATTAATAACGCCGGGTTTGCTTCTCAAACGGCCTCCACGGCAGAAGAAGCCCTTGAATTAATTAAAATCAATAAATTTGCTGTGGTTATCACCGACATCCGGCTGCCGGGTATGGGCGGGCTTGAACTGACCAAAGTAATTAAAAAAGATAACGGCGCCGATGTTATTGTTGTAACCGGATATAGCGATGACTATTCCTATGAAGAAGCCATTAATATCGGTGCCAGTGATTTTGTCATCAAACCGGTGCGGCTTGAAGAGCTATTGCTCAGGTTGAGACGCGTGCTGAAAGAGCGTCAGCTCGGTACGGAACGAACCCGCATGATGGAGAAGTTACAGAAGCTTGCCATCACAGACGGACTCACCAAACTTTACAATTCAAGATCCTTTTACACCCAGCTTGAGTTGGAGGTCGATCGCTTCAACCGATACAAACACCCCCTTTCTCTTTTGCTGCTGGATATCGATAATTTCAAAGAATACAACGACAGCTATGGGCATCTGGAAGGGGATAAGGTGCTGGTGCGATTCAGTCAGATTATCAAGTCCTGCCTGCGTGCAAATGACTCCGCTTATCGTTACGGCGGTGAGGAGTTTACGGTGATACTGCCGGAGACAAACGGTGATGAGGCCAAAACGGTGGCCCAACGGATCCGGTCTTCTTTGGAAGCTGAAAAATATACGCCGGTACCGGGCAAGGTGGCGCGAATCACCATCAGCATCGGGGTCACCCAGTGCTATCCAAAAGAGGAATTATCCACATTTATTCGGCGAGCGGACAAGGCCATGTACCTTTCCAAAGAAAATGGACGCAACCGGGTTTCCGTGCTGCTGGCCGAACCCCCTGTAAAATCCAAACTCAAAGCCTAGTAAAAAATAAGTGCCTAAAATGAACTAATGTTTTGGCCTCTCGCAAAGACGCAAAGGCGCCAAGGGTTTTTATTATTTAAATTATCATTCTTTGCGAGCTTAGCGGCTTTGCGTGAGCATTCATATTAAAATGGTGTATTTCATCATTAGGTTTCGATGGTGACTTTTAGATATAAGTCACCGATCTCGCCTGAACCCGATCGCCGTCCCAGACCTTTCAATCGGAGCACATTGCCTTCCTGAATCCCGGCCGGCACTTTTACGTTAAACATTCTCTTTTGGAATCCCAGCGGGATATTGACCAGCTTACGGGTTCCCCTGGCCGCTTCATACGGTGTGATTTCAATGAGACCGTATAAATGCCGGTCATCGCCGGAGCCTGCCGGTCGGATCACCTGGAGGCGAGGCGTTTTCTTTTTGGCGGTAAATCGGCGCAGGCGATTTGATATGCCCCTGTCAGGCAGGGTGCTGAACAGCTTTAAAAACAACATGCCGAATATAAATCCGCCGATATGCGCCCACCATGCAATCCCGCTCACGGCTCCCTGGCTGCCGGCGGCATTGATAAACTGCAGCAAGAACCATAAGCCGAGGAAAACGAATGCCGGGATATTGATAAACCAAGGAATAAAAAAAATCGGAATGAGTGTGAGAATCTTTGATCTGGGGTGCAGAATGAAATAAGCGCCCATCACACCGGCGATGGCGCCGCTGGCACCGATCGTGGGCAAATTCGAATTCAGGTTCAATATCAGGTGGGAAAGCCCGGACGCAATACCGCACAGCAGGTAAAATAGCGCGTAGCGGATAGGCCCCAGGCGGTCCTCCACATTGTCACCAAAAATATAAAGCGACCACATGTTTCCGAGAATATGCCAGAAACCGCCATGCAAAAACATAAATGAAACCAGTGCGAAGACCTGCTGTCCGGTGGTAAAATATTCTGCGATCTGGGGAAGTGAATAGCGCGCCGGCACAAGACCGTAAATATAGATGAACTTATTGATTTCAGCGCCCTGGAGAGATTGAATGACATACACGACAACATTGATTCCGATAATTGTGGTGTTGACAACGGGGTAATTACGGGTAGGCGTTGTGTCGCGCAGAGGTATCATATTTTAATTCATGACGGAAAGGCGGCAATGCCGCTTCAGCGCTTTAAGATAAAACCTGTTTTTTTGGCTAAAATTGTAAAAACGAATCACGAAATTACAGAATCTAAAAAGCACTCAATTTAATCGTTTCTGATTTTTTTGTGTTTTCATTCTTTCGTGCTTTCGTGATGAATAAATCTCTTTTTTGGTTGCGGAGAGCCCGGGTTATACATTTCAGGCTTATATGCACAAGCGTATCAGGAAGCTTCAAATTCTTTTATGCGTTCCAGGTTGGACTCCAATTTTTTCTGTTTTTCCTGGAAGCGGGAATGTTTTGCTTTTACCTTTTCGACGACATCATTTGGCGCCTTGTTCAGGAAATCATCGTTTTTCAGCTTTTTTGAAATCACGGCCAACTCTTTGTTCAGCTTATTGATTTCTTTTTCGAGCCGCTGGGCCTCTTTGCTAAAATCGATGATTCCTTCTAAAGGAACAAATATCGTGGCCCCGCCAACCACAGCGGTAGCTGAAGATTTTGGCCTTTCAGCGCTCGCATTAACGCAAAACGCGTTCAGTTTGGCAAGGTTGATAATGATATCCTGATGCTGTTCCAGCGTTGTTCTGATATTCGTTTCTTTGGTTTGAACCGTGGCCTCCAGACTCAGGGAAGGCGAAATATTCATTTCTCCTCTGATGTTCCTGACGGCAGATATGAGTTCGATTAACAGATCCATTTCAGACTCTGCCTTATTTTCACGGCGGATGTCGGCACTGTCTTTTTGATCTGCAGGAAACACGGCCTTCATAATTGATCCCTGGGTTCCAGGCAGTTTATGCCATATTTCTTCGGTTACAAACGGCATAAACGGATGCATTAGGATGAGGGTGTCGTGCATGACGCGCCACAAAACGCCAAGGGTAGTCTCTTTTTTTTGGGAGCCTTCTTTTTCGTAAAGTGCCGGTTTGATCGCTTCAAGATACCAGTCACAAAATTCATGCCAGACAAAATTGTAGATCCCGGCGGCCGCATCGTTAAAGCGGTAGCTTTCCAGCGCCTCGGACACTGTCTGGGAGACCCGCCGCAGACGCGATAAAATCCAG
>JASFGZ010000075.1:0-12600 GCA_050123495.1 Desulfobacterales bacterium | reverse complement strand
CTTTCAGCGCCCATCAAATTCCTTTTCCGTTTGTTGAAAAAAGGGAGTTGAAACCGCGCGGGATTATTCCCAATCAGGAATACGAAGACCAGAACACCTTTCTTGTCATTTTTGTAGAGGATTCGGTACTGCCGGAGCATAAAAAGTACATCCGATTTTTCGATGTCAATAAAACCATCAAGAAGAATCTTTTACGCTTTAAAACACTGCCCCTTGGAGATAAGTTTGACCGCAATTGGAAAAATCTTGAATCTATCTATTTTAAAAATTTTTTAAAAATTATGCTGCCGGTCGATTATGCCCTGCTGATACAGGGCGACGCAGCCAGCCTGGCGAGGAATCGATATAGCCTTACCCATTTTCATGTAAGAGTTGATTGGCCCATAACTGAAGCTGCTGAAGATATGGCGCGGAGCTTGAGGTATATATCCAAAGAGATATTCGAAAAGGGCGACAAGTACGCCGAAGATATCCAGAAGAAATTTTTTGAATACTATGGGCTCCCGGTGATGGTGGGTGGTAGGCGGACGGCTGCCATTGTCGCCGCCCAGTATCTTAAACGGATTCCGGGGATCTCAACTGTATATGTAGGCAGCAGTGAATCCAGAGCATTGATTCGCATCTCCGAACGGGGTATCTCCAAATCGGTTTTGATTAAACGCTCCCTCAAGGGGTTGGATGGAGTCGCTGAAAACTTCGGTCTGTCGCCCCGGGCATTCAAAAAGAATTACCTCGTGGCGCGGGAGAAACGCTGCGGGATTTGCATTTTCCAGGCAAGCTATGCTCGAACGTACCATGCCCGTGAGCCGGAAAACGGCAAATTGAGAGACATTAAACCGGACCTGCATTGGTTAACGGTTGGCGAGCAGCACATCCTTCCGAAACCGGGAGTGCTCAAATATCCTCCCCTTCCGCTCAATCTAATTTACACATAATTTTCTATTATCCAATTCGTTGCACAATACCCGGCCTAGTCATATCCAAGAAAGTGCCTAAAGTGCCTAAAGTGAGCTAAAGTGCCTAAAATTAATGAATTCTATCATTCTTATTAAAAGATGGAGCGCCACGCGGCGCAAGCGCCTGCGCTGCGCGAGCGACACCTTAACTTTAGGCACTTCCAACTTTAGCTCACTTTAGGCACTTTCTTTTAAAACTCTTTTATCATGGCGATTTCATCGCAGTCAGGGAATTTAACACAAATGATGCAGTCCGCCCAGATTTTAAGCGGAAGATCGGATCGCTCGATTTGATTGAATCCGAATTGCTTGAAAAAGTCCGGTTTGTAGGTGAGGGTGAAAACTTTTTTGACATTAAACGATTTTGCCTCCTGTAAAACCGTTTCCGCGAGCTTTGTGCCGATATTTTTACCGAGGTGTTCGGGAAGAACAGCCAGCGATCGAATTTCAGCAAGGTCTTCCCAACAGAACTGCAGGGCGCAACAGCCGATCAACTGCTCATTGCTCTCATCCATATACACAGAAAAATCCCTGATATGATCGTATAATTCACTTAACGGACGTGCCAGAAGTTCCTCTTTTTTGCCATACTCCTGCAAAAGTCCGTGAATCGACTTTACGTCTTGAATGGTTGCTTTTCGGATCATGTGTTTATGAAGCCTCAATAAGGGTTAAAAATTTTTAAAAGCTTAACCCATAGCACTGTTTGCAAAAAAAATAAAACCTCCATTAAATATCCAATTGTTTCCAATGTCAGTAATGCGTATCCGGCTCGGTGCCTTTTTTGAACAGGGCAACAACAGACTGCTTTGAATCTTCCGGCTGCGCTAAACCGGTGATGGGATCCATGCGTATCTGGCGGACATCATCGGGAATGTCGAAGTATTGATACGGCTCATTTTGAAGGGCGGTTTTCATAAAGTCCCTCCATATGGGTAAAGCGGCTTTAGCTCCGGTCTCCTTCGCACCCAGGCTACTGCCATCGTCCTGGCCCACCCAAACACCGGCAATCACACGCGGTGAAAAGCCAATGAACAGAGCGTCTTTATAATCATTTGTTGTTCCGGTTTTTCCTGCGACAGATCTGCCCAGAATACGGGCACGCCTGCCGGTACCTTCTTTGATTACGCCTTCCAGCATATTTGTCACGATAGCGGCACCGGCACGTGACATCACCAGCCTTTTCTGGGATTTGGCCCGCCAGATCACGCGACCCTGTCGATCGACAATTTCAAGGACGCCAAACGGTTTAATCTTTTCGCCTTTATTTGGAAATACAGAATACGCAGATGTCAGATCCATGAGGGTGACCTCAGACGTGCCCAGCGCTAGTGATAAATTAGAGGCCAGGTGTGATTTGATGCCGAGTTGATGGGCGAACTGGGCCACCGAATAAGGTCCCAACGTTTCCAGCAATCGAACCGTGGGGATGTTTTGAGAGATCGCCAATGCATGGCGGAGTGTCATTTCGCCTTTATATTCTAAAGAAAAGTTCTCGGGTTTCCAATCAGCGCCGTCCTGTGCGCCACGATAAATAACCGGCGCATCCAGGATTTTTTTGTTCTGGGCGAAACCCTGCTCGACCGCATAGGCATAAACAAACGGTTTGAAGGCCGATCCGGGCTGCCTGAGCGCCATCGAAACACGATTAAAACGGCTGGCATGAAAATCTTTACCGCCCACCATAGCCAAAATGCCGCCTGAGGTTAAATCAATGGATATCAGGGCGGCCTCGGGAGCCGGTTTCGCTATTTGCGCGTGTTGCATCCGATCGGTCAGAACCGAGAGTCCCTCAGCAACTGCCTTTTCAGCTGCCGATTGCAGACGGTAATCGAGGGTTGTGAAAACAGATAAACCGCCTTTGTAGAGTCGGGTTGATCCCAGATCATCTTCAAGAGACTTTTTAATATATTCTACAAAATAAGGTGCTTTTGACGGGTTGAACCGACGGCCATTGGTATAAAGCGCCTCTTTAATCGCCTGTCGGTAGGCCGCATCGGAAATAATATCCGTATCACGCATTTGCTTTAATACCGTATTTCGCCTTTTGATGGCCAGATCCGGATTTATCATAGGAGAATAGCGTGAAGGCGATTTGGGCATACCGGCTACCAGTGCACATTCAGCCAGGCTTAAATCCTTTACGGATTTACCAAAAAATATTTTGGCTGCAGATTCCGCTCCGTAGGCGCCACTGCCGAAGTAAACCTGGTTGAGGTACAATTCCAATATTTCATCTTTGGTGTAACGGCGCTCCAGTTGAAAAGCCAAAATGGCTTCCTTTATTTTGCGCACCAGTGTTTTCCGAGGCGTTAGAAAAAGCGTTTTCGACAGCTGCTGCGTGATGGTGCTTGCGCCTTCCACGAATTCGCCGGCCTTAATATCTTTGATGATTGCCCGGGCGATACCTTTCAGGTCGACACCGCTGTGTTTATAAAATTTCCGATCTTCTGTTGCCACCAGCGCTGCTTTCAAAAACCGGGGAACGGTTTCCAGGGGCACGGGTTCGCGTTTTTCAATAAAAAGTTCGGTCAGCAAGACTTTGTCTGCGGAATAGATACGCGTAACCGCATCGGGCTTGAAATTTTCCAATGAGCGGATCTGGGGCAGATCGTGGGTGAGCGCAAAAAAAGCGCCTGCCAGGCCGCCGCAGATTACGGCGAGAATTAACACAAGGAAAATAATTATTTTGTTCTTATCTAAGCGAATATTCATCATTATAAACGCTCATTTTAGGTCAAAAAGACAGCAATATGCAAGAATTTTAGGAAGGAATTAATTGTGTTGGCTGGAAATAACCTGGTTTAATTTTTCACCCAACTCACTCATCGTATACGGTTTCGTTACTACTCCGCTAAATCCATATTGATCGAAGTCCGTAATTCCGGGATCATTGCAATAACCGCTGGATACGATAGCGATTACATGGGGATCAATTTTCACGAGTTTCTGGATGGTTTCCTTTCCGCCCATGCCGCCCTTTACGGTCAAATCCAATATGACGGCATCAAACGGTTTTTTTGAATCTATCGCCTGCTTATAGCGCTTGACGGCTTCGGTACCGTTAAATGCAAATTCAACTTCATAACCCAGATAACTCAATAGCTCACCGGCGAGTTTACGTATCATCGCTTCATCATCCATAACCAGAATGCGACCTTCACCAAAAACCGGGATCTCCTGTTCTGTTGTATCGGCGGCGCTTTTTTCGGAAGATTCTCCGTGGGCGCTGGGCAAATAGATGTGAAGTGTGGTGCCCTGGTGAAGTTTCGACTCAACCGTTACATTGCCGCCGTGCTTTCTGATAATCGAGTGGCAGATCGATAACCCCAGACCCGTGCCTTTTTTATTCCCGATTTTTTTCGTTGAGAAATAGGGATTGAAGATTTTATTTAAATCTTTTGGGGCGATTCCTTTGCCACTATCGGCAATGGATATTTTAACGTACTTGCCCTTTCTTAAATTGGACAAATCATCTTTGCTTGTGACATTTTCGGCGTTGACCTCGAGAAGACCGCCTTCCGGCATCGCCTCCCGGGCATTCATGATCACATTGTGAATCGCCTGCCCGATTTGCCGGCGGTCCACTTCCACCGGCCAGAGGTTATCCGGAAAATTAAAATCACATTTGAGATTGGAGCCACTCAGAGTGAATTCCGCGGCGTTTTTAACTAATTTGGCGACTTCGGCAATTTTTTTATCCGGTGATCCGCCCTTGGAAAACGTGATCAGTTTTTGGGTCAAATCCTTAGCAGTTTTGGAGGCTGCCAGGGCCTGGCTTAACAGCAGGAATACTCTGTCATCCGGATTCAGATAAGTTTGGGCCAGGGAGATATTACCGATGATTGCGGTTAACAAATTATTATAATCATGCGCGATACCCCCGGATAGCGCGGCAATGGATTCCAGCTGGCGGGTGCGCTCTATCTCGCGCTCTGATTTACTGCGGTCTGAAATATCGCGTATAACCAAAAGGTTCGAAGGTTTGTTTTGAAAAATGAAACGACCGGCGATGACTTCCACATCGACTTTGTGGCCGTTTTTGCACATTAAGGTTAATTCATGCACAGCCAGTGCGTTATCATCATTTAAAGGCTTTTCATAGATGGTTGTAATGGTTTCGAAATCATCTGAATGAAAAAAGCTGGCGAGATCAGTATCCAGTACTTCGTCGATGGTGTAGCCGCACATTTTGGCCAGGTAATAATTGACCTCCTTGATTTTACCGTCCTGAACCACGAGAACCCCATCGGTGGCGAGTTCCATCAACAGGCGGAATTTTTCCTCGCTTTCGATCAGGGAAAGCTCCAATTCACTTTTATTACATGCACAGTTTTTCTTGTTTTTTGCAGCCATCTTTTTCGCTTTGGACCTATTATGCTGCGCCGGAGAATCCGGTAAATTGATCGGAATTCGGATCCATTTCAAGACCATAAATATCTTTACCGTTGAATTTGAATTCGATATGCAGCGGATCAATGGTTCCATCGGCCGCAGCGTTTTGCTGAATTTTAAAATAAACGGTCGCCGTTAGCTTTTCTTCATTGTAGTAGACGCTATCGGGTATGGGCGTCACCGTTATTTCAGTTGATGGTATCGGCATGCTAAAATTGTAAGCCTGTCCCGGTCCCTGGCCGATGGCCCTGCTGATCTGCCAGTTCATTATATTTTCAACGGACTCCCGGTCCATCTCTTTGTCAAACTGGATGACCATGGTAAATGTTTTCGATGCATCCGGGTTTGCAAGATAAGCATCCAGGGCAGAAAGCGGTGACTTGGGTGCCATTAAAAACGGAAATGTGCTGCCGGATTGAGCAAACATGATTTTGGGCGGATCGACCTTGTACATATAGCGGCTGAGCGTATCCGCCAGCGTGTCCTCCTCTTTCGACTCAAGAAAATCGACGATCTCCTGGGCTTTATCCATCTCACCCAAATCCGCATACGCATATCCCATTTCCGCGTGGGCATCGTAAAAATCCTCTTTCATTTCAATAGTTTCTTCGAATTTACGGATGGCGTCTTCGTAACGACCCTGCATACTTAAAGCCAGTCCGACGCCGAAATTACCATTGGGGCTGTTCGGCTCTAGCCGGTGGACTTCGTTAAATTGATTCTCGGCTTCCTGGTAACGTTCGGTACTCAGATACACTTGCCCCAACGCGTAGTAATTGTTGGCGGTTGGATTTATCCTGACGGCTTCTTTATAAGCGCTTTCGGCCTCTTGATAGCGTTCTTCCGCATAATACAGATTGCCGAGCTTACCATGCATATCGTCGCGAAAGGGATTCAAACGAATGGCCGTTTTGTAGGCGTTAAGGGCACTTTCAGTGTCACCTAACTGGAGATAGGCGTTGGCCAGGTAATCAGCCGCATCGGGCGCATAGGTTGAGTTCGGGGCCAATCCGATGGCCCGCTTAAACTCTATAGCAGCCCCCTCGTAGTCTTTTTCTATATAGCGATCAATGCCGTTTTTAAGGGCATTGTTGGCCAAGCTCTCGAGCTGAGCTGTTCGTTGGATGGCCGTAGTAAATAAAGCCTGCGTCAAATCTGCGTTAAATATATCCATTCTTTTTAATCTCTTATTGGATCATGCCTACTGAAATATATATCGGCAAAGTGTGCCCATTGCTTTAATTTTAATCCCAATTAAGATTGTGAAACGCATTCAATTCGTTACGGATCATCCCGGGCCTACGCTATTTCTATTTCATTTCGAACCGGAAAATTCTTCAACTTTAAGCGTCACTACGATGACCTTTTTGCCGGTTCCGAAGTCTTATCTTAAAATAACCTATTGAAATTAATAATAAATAAAAAATGAAACCCGATGGCATATATATTGCTGTCTTTAAACTCAAACTTAAAGTTCAAGTGTATTTTGGCAGGTAAAACCGCAATTAAGGCAACCAAAATAACATCGTTGGACAATCGCCATGGATGATCCGCAACAACGATTTACCATTCAAGAAATTAGCGAAAAACTCAATATTCCCAAACCGACGCTGAGATTTTGGGAGAAAGAATTGGGAAGGTTTCTCGTTCCTTCTCGGACTCCTGGTGGTCAGCGGCGTTATACGGTTGAGAATTTCCATATTATTCAAGAGATTAACAAACTTAGAAAAGAGGGTATGAGTATTGCTGAGATCGAAAGAGAACTTAACAGTGGCTATAAGGCAAAAGTAAATAATTTATCTTCGGATCATATTGACCTTCTGGCAGATAGAATTGCGGAGATTGTCAAGAAGGAGCTTCGAGAATTTTTGTATTCCGAGGAGAACCTGAATGGCTGATATGAAAGATTCTGATCGTAAAAATATTTATCGCAAAATTGAAGAATTCGATTATCCCGTCTGCCGAAAAGCGCCGAGCTCAAAAGGCCCGGTGTTGATTAATAGTCTTCCGAAATCCGGAACGAATTTGCTGGCTAAAGTTCTACAATTGTTTCCCGGCTTATCCAAAGAAACGCTGCACTTAGGTTACTCCGATATATATAAATTCGAACAGAATCCAGATTCTAAAAACAATTTAGTCAGAATCGGAGTCGATTTTCCAACGGTTGCAAGTATTGATTCAATTGAAGACCAATTAATTTCCATGCCTGACAACACGTTTGCCACTGCCCATTTACCATTTTCTTCGGTTTTGGCACGATTTTTACAAAAATCAGGATTTAAAATGATACTCATACTGCGAGATCCGAGAGATGTTGTAGTTTCGCATGCGAAATATATTCATTCTTCCCCTGCTCATCCACTTCACAAACACTACCAAACCCTAAATTTTGATGAACAAATTATGACCTCAATTCAGGGATTTGAACAAGATCTAAAAATGCCTGATATTAATCAACGTGTGCAAAGTTTACTCCAATGGGCAGAACAGTCATTCACTTATACGACCTACTTTGAAAAGCTCGTTGGCAGAGAAGGGGGCGGTAGTAAAAAGGTTCAGATCGATGAAGTAAATCATATAGGCCAGCATTTGAATATCTATTTTACGGAGTCACAACTGGATACAATTACTAATGAAATCTTTGGAGGTACTGCCACATTTAGCAGAGGCAAAATTGGTGCCTGGCATGAGGCCTTCAACGAAGAACATAAAGAAGCTTTTCATCGTCGTGCCGGACGATTACTTGTAGAATTGGGTTATGAAAAAAACCAGAACTGGAAAGACAGCCCAAAAATAAAATGGAAGCATAAAGTCGATCAGGTAAAAAAAGAATATTTTGGGGATAATCTTATTTTTCTTATTTCCCAACCGCGTGCCGGATCTACTCTTCTGCAGCGGATACTTGGAGGACACCCAGAAATTCATACAACAGCAGAACCATGGATTATGCTTCATCCGCTTTATGCACTTAAAAAAAATGGGCTAGTTGCAGAGTACGACTCCAATCTTGCCGGTCAAGGACTTGAAGATTTCCTGATGCAGATTCCAGAAGGAACCGGCTTATACATTCGGGCACTACGTCAAATGGCTTCGGTTTTGTACGATCGGATGACCGAATTATCAGGGAGGACATTCTTCTTAGATAAAACCCCGAGATACTATTATATCATTCCGGAACTTTACCAAGTTTTCCCAAAAGCAAAATTTATTTTTTTATTACGCAATCCCATGGCGGTCATGTCCTCAACGTTAAGCACTTGGTTTGAAAATCGGCCGCAGAACTTAAAAAAGAGTCTCAATTACCATGACTTAACCAAAGGACCCCATTACCTAGTTGAAGGGATTAAAATTCTAGGTAAAGACGGCATCATCGTTCATTATGAAGAATTGGTGAAAAATTCAAATCAAATCATTAATGATCTATGCGACCGGATTGGCATCCCTTTTAATGAACATATGCTGGCGTACGGGAAACACCGGGTGCCCAGGGGCAGATTCGGAGATGCCAACACAATTCACCGCCATTCAAAACCGGTATTGGATTATGTTGATAAATGGGTCGAAAACTTAGCGGGACCGGGTCTTATTGATTTTGCAAATGAATACCTCGCATTGCTCGGGGCGGATTTGATAACAAAGATGGGGTATTCCTACAGAGAGATAGAAAACAAGATAAATTCAGCAATTCCATTAAACGACCCGCAAAAAGATAGTTTCGAATCCACAGATCCGGCTGATAGATGGACCGGCGCAATCCAAGAAATCGTCGATATCAATACGCCATTTGGTCTCAGTAAAACAAAAAAAGCAGCTCCCAGTCGTAGGAAAATTAAAGTATCGGCAATCGTATCCACTTACAACTCAGAGCGCTTTATCCGCGGCTGCTTGCAGGATTTAGTTGATCAAACCTTATTTCAGAAAGGCGAAGTTGAGGTTATCGTTATCGACAGCGGTTCACAGCAGGCTGAAGGTGCAATTGTCCGGGAATTCCAGCATAAATTTCTCAATATTCGATATATTCGGACCGAGCAGCATGAAACGGTATATGCCGCTTGGAACCGGGGTATCAAAATTGCGTCGGGCACCTATATCACGAATGCGAACACAGATGATCGTCATCGCAGAGATGCGTTTGAACAAATGGTTAAGGTGCTCGAGATGAAACCTGACGTTGCTCTAGTTTATGCGGACGTCCTAAAAACTGAAATCGAAAATGAAACTTTTGAACGCTGTACTGCCGTGGACGCATATCATTGGTATGACTGGGATCGAAATATCCTGCTTAAAGAAGGTTGTTTCATCGGACCCCAGCCTATGTGGCGGCGAAGCGTCCATGATGATTACGGTTACTTTGACGCTTCTCTGATTTCTTCCGGAGATTATGAGTTTTGGCTGCGAATATCTCAGAGTTATGATTTTTTTCACATTCGAATGCCTCTGGGGCTTTACTTAATTCGTCCGGACAGCATTGAACATGCAGAAAAAGACACCAAACGACGAGAAGACTCCGAAATTCGGTTCATGTATGCGAAGGCAGTGAAAGAGAAAAAATTAATCAAAACCAACCAAGGAGGTAATGACGTGGAAAATTATGAGAAGATGTATCAAGGCATTCAGCCGCTGTTGAAGAGCAGCAACAGGGAAGACGCGATTGCCACATTAAAAAATCTGGTTGAGTCATTTCCGGACTTTGCCCAGGCGCACAATGACCTTGGTGTTCTGCTCTACAAGCACGGAGAAAAAGAGCCTGCTTTAAAGCATTACGAACAGGCTGTTCGACTGGATGCGGGCAATTGCACTTTTAAAAAGAATCTGGCAGATTTTTATTATGTCGAGCAGGGCCGGATCGAGGATGCCCTCAATCTTTATGTGGATGTGCTGGCAATGAACCCTCAAGATGTTGAATCGCTTTTAATCATCGGCCATATTTGCGTTGGCTTACAAAGATTTGATGATGCCAAAGTGTTTTATAATCGTATCTTAGAAATTGAGCCTGGAAATCCCGATGTACTGCAGCTTCTTGAGAAAATACAGAATCCCGGACAAACGCAGAACACCGCCAAAACCCCGGAAGAAATGTACCAACAGATTCAGCCATTGATGACGGACAACGATCCTCAAGCGGTTATCGGACTCTTGAAAGATTTGCTGGCAAGCTTTCCGAATTTTGCATTGGCCCATAATGATTTAGGTGTTTTGCATTATAATGTCGGGGATAAGGAAAATGCATTAACCCATTATGAACAGGCCGCTCAGCTTGAACCGGACAATATCACCTTCAAGAAAAATCTGGCCGATTTTTATTTTGTCGAGCAAAATCGAGTGGAAGATGCGCTTAAACTTTATGTGGATGTGCTGGCGATGCAACCTGAAGATGCGGAAACGCTTCTTATTACCGGCCATATTTGCGTCTCGCTTCAAAAATTTGATGACGCCAAGGTATTCTACAATCGAGTTTTAGAGATCGAGCCCTGGAATGCGGATGCCCGGCAAAACCTCGAGATCCTGGAAAGCAAACGTGAGGCTGTCTAAACAGGGCTGGTTGGTTTCATCATTTTGATATCAAATGACTGCCCGGAGTTAAAATAGACTCATCAGTTTTGGATTTAATAAAATTATGTCTAGAGCATGAAAACGCAAAATACCAAAGAGATAAGCACCAAACTTCTTGATAAAGCCGATCGGCTATATCAACGCGGGTTGTGTGACGCTGCTGTTGATCTACTTCTTGCTGCTATCAAGGAATTTTCCGGGGAAAAAAATCTATATTACGCCCTGTCTGAGATGCTGATCGATTCTGAACAATATCAGGATGCGCTCGATATCTTGAATAAAATGCCGTCGGGACAAGCAGATCAACGGAAGCTGATATTATCCGGGTATTGTAAATTCGACCTGGAGCTTTTTGAAGAGGCAGATGTGATTGCGTGCCAGGTTCTGGAAGCTTATCAGGAATCGGCACCGGCCCTGAATTTAAAAGGGTTGTTGGCACATAAGCAGTCAAATAATAGCGCTGCAGAAGAATTTTTTAGAAAGGCAATCGCCGCCAATCCTGAATATGGTGCTCCCTACACCCATCTCGGCACCTTACGCTCTGAGGATTCTCGGCCTTCGGAGGCATTGGATTTCTTCGAAAAGGGTTTCCTGCGGGCACCAACGGCAGCAAATTCTGTTCTGAGCTTTCATTTAGCAATTAAGGATCAAGACGCCTATCAACGCGCTGAACCAATATTTAGGCAAGCGTTAAACCGCTATCCTTTTAACAAACGCCTGATTTATCTGCTTACTGAAATACTGCTGCAGCAGTCAAAATTTGGTATGGCCATGAAAGAAATCGAAAAGGCCATTGCCTCATTCGGTATCGAGGATGGAATTCTTGAAGTGGCGCTCAAAGTTAGAGATCAACTCGGCCATTTGGAGATTGATAAAAATAATGAACAAAACGCCTCGGTATCGCTTTGCATGATTGCCAAAAATGAAGAAAAATATTTGGCAAAATGCCTCTGGAGCGTTAAACCGCTTGTCAATGAAATCATCGTTGTGGACAACGGATCGCAGGATCGAACTCGAGACATTGCCGCGGTATTTGGCGCCAAAGTTTTCGAGTTCAAATGGAACGACGATTTTTCCAAAGCGCGCAATTTTTCCCTCTCGAAAGCCCGCGGAGATTGGATTTTCATACTGGATGCCGATGAAGTTATTTCTTCTCTTGATCACGAGGCATTTAAAATCCTTGTGAATAATGGAAACAGCGATCCAGTGGCCTATTCGATTGTGACACGCAACTACACCCCGCAAGCCAATACCATTGGATGGGTCGCTAATGATGGGACCGACCCTGAAAGAGAAGCCGGGAACGGCTGGTTTCCCAGTCAAAAGGTTAGACTGTTTAAAAATGATGCGCGCATTCGCTTTGAATATCCGGTGCACGAGATGGTTGATCCCGGCTTGAATCGGTTGGGCATACCGATTAAAAAATGTTCCATACCCGTACATCATTATGGAAAATTAAACGCAGAGCTGAGCGGCCGCAAGAGTAAAACCTATTATACAATCGGCAGAAAAAAGCTTGATGAATTAGGCGACAACATGGAGGCGGTTCGAGAACTTGCGATCCAGGCCAGCCACCTGGGAAAACACGAAGAAGCCATCGAACTATGGCAGCGATTCATCCAACAAAAACCCGACGATCCGGAAGCCTATCTAAACATGGGTACCGCCAACTGGAACCTCGGCAACTTCGATCAAG
>JASFGZ010000074.1:0-12787 GCA_050123495.1 Desulfobacterales bacterium | reverse complement strand
GCCGAAGAAATAGACTTAAAATGCCGAAGAACGTGTTGACTGGCTTTCGCGCTTATCGTGCTCAGAATTCCCAGTCGGAGATTTTTTGAAATTAAGTATGGGATTGTTTCCAGAAAAGCAGCATCGGGGATGGATTTTGCAACGGCTTTTAATTCCAGATCTTCAAGAATCGACAGGATCTGCTTTCTTTTGGCAGGCTTTGGTAGATTTTGAATAAAATCAAATAGCGGGGTTTCCAATGGGCAACCGATGTCCGCTTTTAACTTCTTTTCGGCCAACTGATGTTGTCGAACCACGGTCCCCAGCAATTGAAACAGAATTGCTTTGATATGTATCGGCCGGTCTTTCATTTTGTGTTTCCATGCCAGAAAGCCGGTCAAATGTCAAACTTCATGCGAATTGGGCCGGCCCAATTCGCATCTAATTTCAGAAAGATTTTTCAACTATCTTGAACTCGATCGGCTTCTTCAAAACCGGCTGAATGGCTAATTTTCCGATAATTTCCGCCAATTCAGGGTTTTCATCCCCCCACCAGTTATGCGCAGCGCGAACCTTTCCCTTTTTGTCAATTATTTTTACGGCCCAGTTGCCGTTGTTCAAGATATTATTTTGCTCAAGCAGAACTTTTGAATTCTCCAGAATAAAACCGCCGGCACTATTTTCGGTAATGACGGAATCTCTTACGGAAAGCTGAGTTCTGCGGGCGGCAATTCCGGTTTTGCCGGATGTTCGGATGAGACTATTGGAAATTTCAGCGGTGCCCTCTTCAAGAACGATTCCCCAGACATTATTCTGAAAAATACAGTGTTCTAAAGATACCGTCGAATCCGCGGCCCTCAGTCCAAATTCGGCGTTAGAAATTTGAGCATGCTGAATTTTATTTTCGTTGTGACTCTGATCCAAGATGACGCCTTTCCAATTCGAAGCGCCTAAACTTGCAAAACGAACCGGCTCGGCCTCCGTGCCGATAATTTGCAGTTGACCTTTTACAACCAACCCGAGTTTGAGAAACCAGATGACCGTGCCGGGCATTACGGTAAGCTTGGCGCCGGGTAAAACCACCAGCGCATCCTTTACAAGGTAGGGGCTTTTTTTTGCGTTTACTATCGTATCTTTGGATATGACAGCGGGCAGCAATGTGGGTGTACCTATCTTTATGGGGCCCAGTGTATCGACCCACTGGCTCGCCGCACCTTTTTTGGATCGGATATATCCGACAATGCGTCCGTGAGGTAGCCGATCTTTAGGCCGGATGCGATAGGCCCCGATGTAGACCCCCGGCTCTTTTTCTTTCAAGGGGAGATTTTGGATCAACGGGGGGATACTCCAGCTGGCAATTTGGTTTTTTTCCCCGATCAGGGCCACTTTTATCCGATCTCCCGGTTGCAGCAGTTTACCGCTGCCGTTGTGTACCAGTGCCTGGATTTTAGGTGGCGGTTCGGTCACGGCTTCAGGATTTGGAATGGTGGCGATCATCTGCATACATAATTCGGCTGCGGCTTGAAGGTGAGACGCCTGGTGATGACTGATGGCTGTTTTGACGATAGCTGCGGCCAGGCCGGTAAGACTTAACGGCACCTCTCCTTCTTGCAGACGGACGCTATGCTCGAGTTCCCAGATAACCTGCTCGGAGTTGCAACGAACCATTTTTGCGTTGAGGGTGGCCGCATTGTCAGCATACACCAATGCATAGGTCTTGCCCAAATTGAGAACTTCTCCATAAATAACGGCATCGACGCCCAGCAGTTGCCCCAGTTGCTTTGCCGAGACCGCTTCGCCGGTCGCAACCGATGGGTAAAGATTATTTCTCTTCAGGTTGTCGTCAATTACAAAAGGCTCAAGGTCCAGGTAGTTCAGGGAGCTAAAAAAATTGTAGAACATCTTGCGGACAATGCTGCTGGCTTCGGGATTGGATGTTCTATTGACAAATGGAACGATGGCCACTTTGTGCGGGAGTTGTTGATCCTCAAGCACGGTGGGGGCCGGCGGCGGTAACAGCATATCCTTTATGGCGCAGGAGGTCGCGCCGAATGCCAAACAGCAAACGATCAATATTGTAAAACCTGCATTTTTCATTTTCATAGGATTTAGGTAATTTAGCCTGTGCCAGGTGTTCGTTAAATTTGATTTAATTACCAAGGGGTTTCGGATTTTTTTTCACCTTCCTGATCCTCAAATAGATACTTCATAATCTTGGAACTTTCCATTCCGGATTCTTCCAGAAGGCGTTGGATCTCTTCGCGCCTTTCTTTTTCTTGATTTTTAGCAAGCTTGTTTTCACGGCCGCCGGCTGTGGCTGAAACCATTTTTTGACGACAAACATTTATTTTTTCTTTAATCTCCTTGGACCCGGGATCGATGATGCTGTAACGTTCAAAATAATTAAGTGCTTTGGACCAGGATCCTTTTTTAAAATAACCCTCTCCATGTTCGCGGTAAAATGTCTTGATCTGCTCAATGCGTTGAAGCGCCAATTTATGTTTGGGATCCAGCGAAAGTACGGCTTGGTAAGCTGCGAAGGCATTTTTGTTGACCGGAGTAAGGTAGCGTTTCGCAAGAAAATGCGTCTCAGCTTCTTTGAGAAGTTGAGCGACACTTTGTTTCTGGCGGTTTTTTTGCTGGTAAGCCAGCCAAATCCGACGAATGGCCTTCTGGGCTTCTTCGAAGTACAGGCTGTCCTCCCGAATGGATGAATACTCGCTTAGAGCGGATTGATGTTGCTTTTTCGATTCCAGCTGCTCGCCGAGCGTTAGGCGATAATAATCTAGACGGTCCCAAAGGGCTTTTGCTTCTTTTCCGTGACCGTGCTGTGCCAGATATTTTTTTAAGAATACTTTGGCCTCGTTTACATTCCCTTTTTCAGCTTTTTGCTGTGTGACCGCCAAGGTTATTTGCGCAAGCATTTCCCTGGCAGTTTGGGCATGTTCAGAAGAAAGGTCAGTATGCAATAGCTGTTTTAGGTTATCTCGTGCCGGCAGGTAATCGCCCAGCTCGATCTGGTTGGCAACTTCAGCGAGTTTTTGCTGGGTTTCCCACGGTGTATAGACATGTATATAGGACAAGTATCCTGAAAAAATGATGATCAGCATTGCGGCCAGCCAAATCCCCCTGTTTGACCGCTTTGTTTTGGTGATTATTTTCTGCGTCGCCTGACGGGCGTCGTCTGGATTGTCAGAAATGAAGGTGATTGAAAACGTGCCCAGCCGGAGTTGATCTCCCGAAAAAAGGCGCCTTTCGGACATTGTTTGGTCATTTAGATAAAGGGGATTGGTTGTGCTGATGTTTCTGGCCACATAACCGATTTTACGTTTTTCAATAACACAATGTTTGCGCGAAATCGAAGGATGCATCAACTTCAGAGTGGCTTCATTTGATCGTCCGATGATGAGTTGTTTCATTTTAAGGGGAATGATCCTGTTTTTACCGGAGGATGTGGTACACACCAATCGAGGCCCGACCGTTTCATCAGTCGGTGAGTCGAAGACCATCGTTTTTGCCTCCATCGACGACTGTTTAGGAGACTGATGATCTTTATCGGAAAGCTGGATGAGAAACTTGGTTTTACCCAATGCAATTTCATCACCATGATTTAGAAACTTTTCCCCTGTTTTTTGACCATTTATGGCGATTGGATCCTGCCCCAGATTTTTAATGAAATACCTGTTATTTTTCGTTTTCACCTTGGCTTGAACATCTGAAATATCAGGATCTCCAATAACAATTTCACATTGCTTCGACTTTCCGACCAGAAAACTCTCTTTCCGAGTCTCATAATAATGCTTGGGATTGGTTTTTTGAATTAATTTAAACATAGGCCTCGCCGATATTTTCTCAATCTTCTCATTAAATAAAATTGAATGGGAGGGTTATGGCGAATTATATACACCAGGTATATGTTTTTTATCGGCATTTTTTGTTGTGGCTTTAATAAGATGATGCATTATTTCTAGATTTTTCGGTATTCATTCTGTTGAGCGATTATGTGTTCCATTTTTTGTCAAAAAATCTGACAATATTCGGCATTTTATTGTTGGAATTGAATTGGATTACATATCTAACTAATTGAAATAATATAAAATATAAGTAAACGCCGATTTAGGCCTGTTTATTGCAGGTTTACGGTTCGATTACTGGAATACCAGAAGATCAAAACTAAAAATTACGCGTGAAAAAGCCAAACCCCGAGTAATCGGGGGACGGAAAGCCACGGGTCCCGCTAACACCTTTTCAAGCGGGATCGCCGGGTTGCCTGAGAGCGTCTTAAAAAGCCGGGTTACCTGGAAGAGGTGCCCGGTTTTTTATTTTTGGCATGCGAGTACCATGTTGAGTTTGTTATCGTTTTTTCAGGGGGAGCTTTGCGGAGGCGGCGGTTTACATCGTGGCTTAACTTAAAAAAGGGGGCATCGCGTTGGTTGATTCAACTGGCAAAAGAAAACCGGACAAGGGGGAACGGGTTTGTCGGGCAAGGAATTTTGTAACGCATGTGAGACTGAATTCTGACACGAGGTTGCCTTCCAGCGATTTTTGGAGGTTAACGCTGAAATGGATGCTACCCTTAATTTGTCTTATGATTTTATGCAGTTGTGGAGCAAAGCTCCCATTTGCCAAAGACAGCGATGCCGCCGACGAAAGGGTTAAACTTAGAAACCCCCCAAAATCAATAGCGGTTCTGCCTTTTGGCAACAAGACCGAGGTCGAGGACCTCGATGAATTTGTCCGCGCCACTTTTTACAGCCATTTAGCCCCCCATCCATACAAAGATATTGAGTTGCACGAAGTGGATCGAAAGCTGAAGCATTACAACTTTATAAATTATGATAAGTTTAATCATGCTTCGGCTAAAAGGCTGGGTCGGATCCTTCGTTGCGATGCCGTTGTGGTAGGAGAGGTAACAGAGTTTGAACGCATGTATGCCGGTGTCTATTCTCAAATGGCAGTCGGAGCCTCTATTACCATTTGGGATACGCGCAACGGCAAGAAACTTTGGTCCGATAAGCACGTCACCCGCCACCACGAAGGAGGGATTCCACTGGCGATCACCGATTTGGCGATGATCTCCATCCGATCCGGGCTAAATTTACGGGACTCAGAGAAAGTCAAAACAGTTGATGAACTTTCCCGGCATTTAATCAGTCGTTTTCCTGTGCCGGACACCGCCATCGATGGTAAAGGCTCCAAACTCGTCAGCCTCAAGCGAATTACGAAGGCCAGAAATAAGCCCTCGGATAGCGCCACCAAACTCAAAAGCATGAAAAAGCTTACGAAAAGCAATCCTGAATAATTGCGCTTGCAATTGCCCCTCAGTTTTTTTTAGAATACGAGAAAATGAAAATCTTAAATATCCTGGAAGCACAGCTTCGTCAAATCCTGGACTATTTCTATGCCCGCTGGCCGCAATCGATTCCCAGTACAGATCGCCTGCAGCACTGCAAAATTATCTCGCATCGGGGAGTTTACGACAATTTGAAGGTATTTGAAAATACCTTTTCCGCATTTGATCGCGCGAAAGCCCAGGGCGTTTGGGGAATCGAGTTTGATCTGCGCTGGACCCGGGACCTCTGTCCGGTTGCCAGCCATGATTCCGATCTTCGAAGAGTATTCGGCTCTAAGCTTGAAATCCGAAAGACCCCATTAGCGGAGCTAAAATCCAAATGTCCGCTAGTTCCATCGCTGGCTGAAATGATCCAGCGATACGGCAAACAAATTCATCTCATGGTTGAAATAAAGGCGGAGGCATATCCGGATCCGATTCGTCAGGGTCGCATTCTAAAAGGTCTGTTTTCACCCCTCGAACCTGAAGAAGATTACCATTTTTTGACAATGACACCAAAGATGTTTGATCTGATTGAGTTTGTGCCCAAGTCCACATTTCTTCCGATTGCAGGTCTTAATTTCTTCCGATTAAGCAAATTGGCAATAGAGCAACATTACAGCGGGCTTGCCGGACATTACGTTTTGTTAACCAAGTCCCGTCTGAAGAAGCATAAAGAATTGAAGCAGAAATTGGCTACCGGCTATGTGAACTCAAAAAATTGTTTATTTCGTGAACTGAATCGGAATGTGGAGTGGGTTTTTTCAGATAATGCCGTGGAACTTCAAAAAATTGTCAATCAGTTGCTCCAGGCCTGTCAGGTTCAGGGTTCAAAGGTTCAGGGTTCACAGGTCCAAGATACAAGAATTTGTTAAATTAGTTCTATTTGTCTCATTGGTTGAATGGGTTGGCTTTAAGCGAACCAATTGAACGAATTAAACCAATCAAACCAATAAAACGTGTGTTCAAGACACCTGACACCTGAACACTGACAACAAACCTAGTCTGCAGCCAACAACTCTGCCTGCTGCTTGCCTTTTTCTTCATCGACAAAATAAAGAAGTATCGCGCCGCTTATGAAGAGAATCAAAATGGAGGTAATACCCCAGCGGGATGCCAGTTGACCTACGGCGATTATCTGCTCGGGTGTAGGAGAAGGCGGCATGAAGGCGCGTTTGACGATCAACCCGACAAGTCCCATTAGAGCCGGCCCAAAAATAACGGCAAATTTACCCAGCATGTTATAAAATCCAAAATATTCCGCTGCTTGATTCTTTGGAATCAGGCGCGAATAGTATGAGCGGCTAAGGGCCTGAATGCCGCCCTGTACCAGGCCAATGACCACAGCCAAAATGTAGAACTCCATTTCTCGGGTCATCATCGATCCCCATATGGTGACACCCATGTAAATGGCAATGGCCAGAAAAATGGACTTACGAACGCTCCAGAGCTCTCCCAATTTGCCGAAGACCAGCGCTGCCGGAAAACCGACAAATTGAACGATTAAAAGAGCCACAATTAAATCGCTGGACTTAAATCCGAGGGAAAGACCATAATCCACCGCCATTCGGATGATCGTATCGACCCCGTCGATGTAAAACCAATATGCCAGTAGAAAAAGAAAAACCACCTTGAGGTGGCGGATTTTTTTGAATGTTCCGGCGAACTGCCGGAAACCAGCGGCCACTGTACTTTGAGCGTTTTTTTCTGCCGAAGCCACTTTTTTTTCAGGTACCCAGAATATTGTAAAAAAAGTGAACAAGCCCCACCATAAGGCAACGGATAAGAATGAAAATCGAACTGCAGTTGTGGCGTCGGGCAATCCAAATGTTTGCGGCATCTTGGTCATAAGGACATTGAAAAGAAACAGCAGGCCCCCGCCGAGATAACCCATTGAGAAACCCAAACCGGAGACATAGTCGATTTTTTCTTCGCCGACAATACTGGGCAGCAGGGAATCATAAAAGACATTTGCACCGGAAAATCCGATAATGCCGATAACATAGACGAAAATGGCCCAGACCCATTGACCTTTTTGAACCAGGAACAGGGCGGCTGTCATCAAGACACCGAGATAGGCAAAAAAAATAAGAAATTTCTTTTTAGCCGAACCCTTATCGGCAATGGCCCCCAGAATGGGAGCCATCAGGGCCACAATTAAGCTGGCAATAGAATTGCCGAATCCAAGCTGGGCGGTACTTACATTTACATCTGCGCCGAAGCTCCAATATTGCTTGAAAAAAATTGGGAAAAACCCCGCCATAACAGTGGTGGCGAAAGCAGAATTAGCCCAGTCATACAGGGCCCATCCCCAGATGGCTTTTCTGTTAGCTTCCATTACGGGGTCTCCGTGTTCGGCACATTTGTTGGTTCCAAATTTCGAGTTTCAGATTTCTGTAAACAGATGACAGAGGACAGAAAACAGAAGTCAGATGAGATGTTTCATTTTCCAGCTCTTACAATTTATCATCTGTCCTCTGGCGTCTGAACTCTGTCTTCTGATACCTACCGCCCGATCGGCACAAAATATTGCGGTTGCTCTTCATCGGCCAGACCGGCAATCTTTTTTACCTCCGTATCTCGAAAGGCACCGATAACGACTGTGTTGAGCCCCAGTGCAATCGCTTGCAAACATGCATTTTGAGCTGCGTGTCCGACTTCCATGTGGACGTAGCGGATGCCTCTTTGGCCGTATTTTCCGGTCACCCGTTCATATACAGCACAAAATAATAAAACTGCGGGTGCTTTTCTTATTGAGCTTTGTCGCAGAGCAGCGCGGCTGAGTTCGGATCGTTGGTCTCCCGATACAATCTTGAGCAGCAAATGGTCATCGGGCTTGTATCGATAAATGGCAGGTGGCAGGCTTATGATATTTCCGGAAACCACACAGAGCTCCAAAGGATAAAGGGCGCCGGCGGAGGGGGCGGTTCGGAATCCTCTTGGACTCGTAATACCCTGGGCCGACCATAAAATCTGGGAAATATCGGAGATGTTCAGTGGTTCATTTTTATACGATCGAATAGATCTTCTCATTTGCAGCGCATGTTCGACCGACACCTCGCCATCCAGTCGGGGTTCGGGCAATTGGATCGTATGTGGCGCGGTTGCCGGTGACATGGCTTCACATCTTGCGGCCAATCCCGTTTTGATATTTTATCAGGCGGTTATGCAAGCGCTCGGCCCTTAGGCAGAACGTTTCCAGCTTAGCATCAATGAGTTGCGGGAAAGGAGAGCCGTCGCTTTCAATTGCCAGGAATGGCAGATCATCGATGTCAGATAGAACGGCCTTTAGTTGAGGGTTTTGCGGTTCGGTCGCCAGCTTTTCTTTGCCGGTCATGGTTTCGTTTAAAATAGCCTCCGACAACCGATTGGGCATGCATCCAAACGGGCCGATGGCGATGACGCCGCAAGAATGGGAAACGATGTCGGTTAAAGATCCGCCGACGGTTAAAATGGCTTCCCCTGGAAGGTTTTTGGATATATAAGTTGATGCATTATTAATGAAGGTGTCGATCTCGAGGGGCGCAGCATGCACCAGCCCTGATTCGGAGAGAATCGATTTGATTCTTTTTTCGTAACGGGCCTGGAATTTGCTGCGGATTTTGAATTTGATTTTTTCCTTCATCGTCATGGGTTCAGCGCTCAGCCCTTTATCGACCATGTAGTTGCAATATAACACCCATTCTGCAATCGGTGAACAAATGGTGGCAAACCCTTTTTCGGCCAGACGTTCGGTGATATATTGCCGGGAGAGCGCATCCCGGCGCACAAATATTTCGCCTGACAGAGTGATTGTCGGTACCGTTTCAGGTGGTTGTTTCATGGGAATTTGGCGCAGATGCTCGGCGGTGTGCATCAATTGCTGTTCGAACTCGGAAAATTCAGCGGTTCCCAGCGCGGTTAAAATTGGCTCCCACCCCTCTGCAAATATCTCCATTGCGTTTTGCGGGTCGACGGCATTGGCCAAAATCATCGATCGAATATCTTCCATGACATCGGCAGTAACAACTGCCCACCAGCCCCGGGTTTCAAAATCTTTATCCATCCCCACATATGAATTTTCGGCGGACAGCGTAAACAAGGCCACGTCCGGAATTTGAAGCCGTTTGATGAGATCCTCCATAAAAATATAATATTGTCCGAAGCGGCACGGTCCGGATCCGGTGGCAAAGAAATAGACGACAACCTCATCTTCTCTTTTGCCGTTATTGATGTAATTCAGAAGGGTCCCGGTCGTCAGGATCAACGGCAGACATTCTTTACAGGATGTGTTGGCACGGCCCAGCTTTAGCACGGCTTCGTCAGCGGGTCGATGTGCTTTGGCGTGAAACCCGGATCCTTTCAAGACGGCCGTAAATGCTTCGGTGGATAACTTGCCCATGGATGGCAGCAGCATCGTGACACGCGGATCGGTTATCGCTATTGCCTTCCCGGACGATGTTATCACCTGCATGGCTCCGTTTTGATTGGTTATCTGGGCCGGGGAAAACACCTTGCGTTCGGGACCAATTTTTTGCTTGGCGACCAGCTGTCGGTAGGCGCTTACGATATCCAAAAAGGCCTCGATGCGGGTTTCCAGGCCCGCGTCCGCTGTGTGGCTGTCCAGTTCCAATGTTAATGAAGGTTTGCGGCCCATGATCTCTCTGAAATAACCGACCACAAATGAATCCGGCCCGCAGGAAAAGTTGGTGATATAAGTGCCGAAAAGCTGGGGATGGCGCTCGACGAGCCGGCCCGCTTTCATTATCAGTTTGCCCATTCCCCAGTACATATGGCGTTTGGAGCGCTCTTGGTCGAATCTGAGAAAATCCAGCGGGATCACCTGAATGCCTCTGGAGGCGAATTTATGGGGGATGCCCATGTGAGCCTCATCGGCATACCCATTATAGGGCCGGGAGAAAATAACCACAGCGAAATTATCCGGATCGGCTTCGAGTTCCGCCATGGCTTTCTGGCCGATGGCCTGCATTTCCGTCATGCAATCGAGTTGTTTTTGCAATGCTTTCTCAAATGCTTTTTCAGCCGCTTTGCGTTTTAATCCCATTTGAATGGCGGCTTGAATCAAAGGCCTGCGAGCATCCGCTATCCCCTGTGACAGATCAATCAGTGGGGTTAATAGCTTGGTGCCATTCCGGCCGAGCTGGTCGAGCATTTTGCGAAAGGTGGTTTGCAGATAAAAGGTTTCACCCTGAACCAGGGGGCACACCTGGGATTGTGAACTTCTACTATCGTTTTTCTCGTCAGGTACCGCTTTGAAGTGCGGTAGAAAAATATAGTCGAGCGGATGGTTGGATTCGATTAGCGAATAGAAAAAGCCGTGGGCCAGTTCAACCGGATAGCAAAAAGGTGCATTGCGCTGATCAATACCTTCCTGGGAGGGCTCTTGGGGTAAGATAACCTTGTAGCCCAGTCCGGAGAAAAAATTAGAATACAGCGGGTAATAGGTGTTAATCAAAAAGCTTCTGTTAAACCCAACGACCCCCCGTTGTTGGAGGCCCCTATCCGCCGGCGGACGGGCCCCATATTTTTCAAATATTAGCTGCTGGCGCATTTTAACGAGGTCCAGCTTTTTGACATCATAACGGACATTGTGGCGTAGATTATAATAGCGATTGCAGGCGCCACCGAAAGGATATTTTTTACCCTCCACCCGGATCATGGCGATCTCACAGCGCCGGTCGCATTTTTCTTTTCCGCCTTTGCATACAAATGAATTTTCGTAAACAACTTTTCGGTTTGCCAGGTTCTGCAGGTCAAAATGGGTTTCGGACATCAACCCCCGATCAATTCGATTTTTGACTTCCAGCGCGACGCCATATGCTCCCATAAGTCCGGGTTCCGGCGGAACGACAATGGGCTTGCCGACCAGAGACGCCATGGCCAGCGGCACAGCTTTATTGTAACAGACGCCGCCCTGCATAAATACTTTTTCACCCACCGGCCGGTTGCCTTTTACCCGATTTGAATAGTTCATGCAAATGGAGTAGACAAGGCCGGCAACAATGTCTTCATGGCGGACACCTTCATGAATGGCGTTTTTGATATCAGAGGAAATAAATGCGGCACACTGGTCGTTAAAATTCGGCGGACGCTCCGCCTGCATGGCCACGCCCGCAATTTTTTCCATTTCAACACCCAGGGTTTCATGAGCCGATTCTTCTAAAAACGAGCCGGTGCCGGCCGAACAGGCTTCATTCATGGCATAGTCGGATGGCACCCCATTGGTGATGTAAGTGTACTTGGCGTCCTGTCCGCCGATTTCAAAAATGGTGTCGACTTTGGGATCAAAGTATACAGCAGCCGTGGCATGGGCGATGATTTCGTTGATTACGCCGTCGCTGAGCGCATGTAACCCGGCAATCTGACGTCCAGAGCCGCAAATCCCGACACCGATAATCGATATTTGAGCCGGTTCCACCTGTGACTTGACCTGCTCTAAAATGGAGCGATAACATTTTCGGGAAGCGCCAACCGGGTCGCCGTTGGTGCGCAGGTACACCGAGGCTAACATGGCATCATCTGATTTACGCAGCAGCACCGCTTTGGTTGTAGTGGAACCGACATCCAGACCTAAAATACAGACGTCGTCGGGGCGGATCTGCCCCCTTTCGATGGTCTTAAATTCCACCTGAGAGGTGAAATCTTTTAGCGGCGGAAGGGTATCGAATGCTGCAGCTTCCAAATAAAATAGTTTTGCCATACCCTGGAAAGGGGCTGTTTCGTGTTCAAGCGCCCACAACCCAGCGCCTAATGCCTCGAAATAGGGCGCTTCATCCGGCACAATCAGTCCCGGTATTTCCTGTCGCAAGTATTGGATCATCATGCGGTTGCGTGCGGTGCCTCCGGTAACCATTAAATTGCGCCGTTCTACTTTTTTGAGGAGTTCCAGAATTTTATTTGCCATCATTTTGCATAGTCCGGCGGTGACCTGTGATTTTGGAATTCCCTTATTAGTGGCGTGGGTACAATCGGATTTGCAGAATACCGAGCAGCGGCCGGAAACATGATGGGGAGATTCTACGGAGGCCCATTGGGCGGCTTCATCCAGAGAAACATTCATGCGCCGTAATTGCTGCAAAAAGAACTCACCGGTGCCCGAGGCACATTTGTTTCCGGTAATGACATTGGATATGCGCCCGGATCGATCCAAAACATAGACCATAAAGGTCTCTCCACCGGCAGAAATTACGGCCGGACAGGCAACATCTGACGGTTTGATATGTTGGTAGGCATACTCGACGGCTTCAGGCTCGGATATGGATGTCAGATTTACATATTTACGGAATTTGCGTCCGGTGGCAGCTATTCTGTCAAATGAATTCAGATCCAGCTGCTCAAAAGCCTTTAACAGGGTTTGTTTGGGATTGCCTTCATGCGGATAAACGGCATAATCCATCAGCGACGGTTTTGGATCTTGTTGAGGACTTCCGGAACTTCGATCCGTCGGATCCAGTTTCAACTGCGCAAGAGATATGG
>JASFGZ010000073.1:0-12793 GCA_050123495.1 Desulfobacterales bacterium | reverse complement strand
CTCAGTTAAGGTTGGTGGTGGGGGGAGGATTCGAACCTCCGAAGGCTTCGCCGACAGATTTACAGTCTGTTCCCTTTGACCACTCGGGAACCCCACCTTAGTTCAAATTCAAACAAAACTGTATCCGGACAGGGTTTCCAGGCTACGGATAGCTCTCCACCTCAAAAATCATTCATGGAGCCAGCGGAGGGACTCGAACCCCCGGCCCACTGATTACAAATCAGTTGCTCTACCAGCTGAGCTACGCTGGCCTAACAACTTAACCCTCTAAAATTATTTTAAAAATGCTTGAAAAAAGCTGGGGCAACACACTGCACTTAAAACTACTATTTTTAGTTTTCTTTTTCAAAAATATCAACATAAATTATACCCAATTATTATTATTTATTACGTATTAAAGCAAATTATTTGATAAATTTACTCTTATTTCTTCTATTTTCTTCTATTATTAACGAATATTTTAATATTTTATAAACACCCAAACATTTTTTTACCCTCTACCTGAATTCAGGCGCACCGATCTAAAATATAAAATGAACCCCATTTCAATGGCAATTATAATTCCGATCGAAAAATAAGTGCGGTAAAATAGGATTCTATAATTAATCCTTAGTGTTTTCAAGTATTTTCCTTTAAAACGGCAAAAAACGCTATTCAGGCTGATGCCGTAATCCAACAGCGTCACCCCGTCCAACGGCGGCCGGTTGTTGGCGCTTCTTTTTAGATTAAGTTTTTATAAAAATTGACGATATTGAAATACATCAGTGGACGAAAAACAAGATTTAAATTCGACCTTATCAATATCAATTTTGATTGACAAATCGAAGTATTTATAAAATTGTTTAAAGCCAATTTGGGCTGATTTGCCCGCTTTGGGCCATTATAGATTTGCTGGGTACCTTTTTCTAATCACTTTTTTAGAAAAGTAAAGACCACAGTTTTTTTGGCATAGTATTTTACTAACCAAGAGAATAATGCTATATAATAGAAAAAATTCGATAATGAGGACTGAACTGATGAATTTACGCTTCATTCTTTTTTTCTGCTTGGGGCTTTTTTTTATTGGCTGTGGACATTTAATTCAAAACCAGTCCGTACCCCGGGAGGAGAGTGCGCATACCACTGAATCCTCGACGACGGTTTATATTCAACCCACCCAGAACGTCGATTTTACCGAACAACATACTGCGCAAGCGGATCCATTATGCAGTGTCGATTCTGGTGCAGAAGAAATTGCGCTTGAACCGATCGAGCCCAATGCGACGATCGCAATTGAAAATAATGAAAATCCAGCTGAAAAGAACATTCCTTTTGCAAAAAAACCTCAAACTTTACTGGATGAAGCTCTTGATCTGTGTCAGGTGTCCCAGGATTTTTGGCAAAACGGAGAACTCGAAAATGCGCTGGAAGCTTTAGACCAGGCGTACGCCATGATTTTGAGTGCCGATACGTCCGATCACACCAAATTGATCCAGCAAAAAGAAGACCTGCGTTTTATGATATCAAAGCGCATCCTGGAAATTTACGCCTCGCGCAATATCGTTGTAAACGGAAACTATAATGCTATTCCGCGGGTAATGAACAAACACGTCCAGGCTGAAATTAATCAATTTACAAAAGGCAGCGAAAGAGATTTTTTCATCGAAGCATACATGCGTTCGGGAAGATACCGACCCCATATCGTCGCGGCCTTAAAAGAAGCCGGTCTTCCGGAAGAACTGTCCTGGTTGCCCTTAATCGAAAGCGGGTTTAAAGTCAATGCGCTTTCACGTTCTAGAGCTTTAGGCCTATGGCAATTTATCCCCTCTACCGGTTACAAGTTTGGACTCAAGCGGGATAAGTTGATAGATGAGCGCATGGATCCAATGAAATCCACCCGCGCCGCCATCGATTACTTAAAGGAACTGCATGCGATTTTCGGCGATTGGACAACGGTATTAGCAGCTTACAATTGCGGAGAAGGAAGGGTCCTAAATGTCATTCGTCGCCAGAATGTCAATTATCTGGATAATTTCTGGGACCTTTACGAACGCTTGCCCCGCGAAACCGCGCGTTATGTTCCCAGATTTTTAGCCACCCTTCATATTCTAGATCAGCCCGAAATGTACGGCTTAAATCTGACCGAAGTTGATATGCCACTGCAAAATGAAACGGTAACCATTTCCAAGCAGGTGCATTTAAAGGATGTGGCAAGATCAATCGGGGTTGATGAAAAAACACTTAGTGAACTGAATCCAGAATTGCGCTATAAAATCAGCCCGGAGGACAGTTACCCGCTCAAAGTTCCCCCGAATAAAAGTGAAACGCTATTGGCTCAATTGGATCATATACCGGTTTCATCACCGCCGACACGCGCTTATGTTTATCATCGTGTCCGTCAGGGTGAAAGCCTTTCGATTATTGCAAAAAAATACCGAAGCAGCGTTGCGAGGATCATGCGGGCAAATAATTTACGCCGTTCGAATTATATCGTTGCCGGTCGTTTACTCAAAATACCGCAAAAAGGCTATCGATATCAGCCCCCGAAGATTCCCAAACCCAAATATGGCCGCAACGTTGTCCATGTGGTCCAAAAAGGCGACTCGCTCTGGAAGATCGCCAAACAGTACGGGACCACGACCAAAAAGATACAGCATCTCAACCATCTTACCCGCACCGACCTGCACAAAGGGCAGATCTTGACCATATTTGAAGGCAAACCCTCCGCTCCGAAAACCAAAGGCCTCAGCACCTATGAGGTAAAACGAGGGGACAGTCCCTTTTTGATTGCGAAACGGCACAACATGGCCTTGAAACGCTTCCTCTACTTAAATCAATTATGGTCGAATGATACGATTTATCCCGGGCAGATGGTGTATGTTGAGTAGAAGTGGTTTCAAAACCCCATCTCCCCGCTAAATGAAGCGGGGGCCCTTGAACCTGATCTGAGGTTTTGAAACCACTTCTAGGCATCGAATCGATCATAAAACACGCTGAATATATTTTACAGCGACGTTAATAGTTTATCTTTTTCCTTTTCCGCCAGATGCCTCCAACGGCCCAGAGGTAAATTCGCCAGCTTGATATTTGCAATTCGGATCCGTTTTAAATCAACAACCTGGTTTCCTACTTTTCGGACCATCCGTCTGATTTGTCTATTTTTCCCTTCCTGTAAAACAATCCGGAATCGTCTGGAAGAAATCCGTTTGATGCGTGCCGGTCGTGTTTTGGTATCCATCATCGGCAAACCTTCAGCCAATTTCCGAAGCGCACCTTGCGGCAGCGGTTTTGCCAGCGTTACTTCGTATTCCTTCTCGTGGTCAAACGATGGATGGGTGAGCCGATAATGCAGTTGACCGTCATTGGTCAACAACAGAAGCCCGGTGGAATCCTTATCCAGCCTTCCAACGGGGTAGACCCGATCGGAAATATCCAATAGATCCAGCACAACCTTCTCATTCTTTTGATAACAGCTTGAGACGTAGTCCTTGGGTTTGTTGAGTGCAATGTAAATCAGTTCCGTATTTAGCCGAACCGGCGCTCCATCAAACTCGATAAAATCCCTGGCTGGATCTACTTTTGTACCGAGCTCGAATGCAGTCCTGCCATTAACCTTTAGGCGGCCCTCTTGGATAAAGGCCTCCCCTTTACGGCGTGAACACACCCCGGCAGCAGAAAGATATTTTTGTAACCTCATCTCAACCATAGAAAAATAATTTACAATTAAATTCGGATTCTTAAAGAGTTATTAGAAAGAAAATTGTTTTAAAACCTTTAGATTTTGTTCAAAGACAAGGCGTAGTCCGATTCAGAAGCGCAGCGTACACGAAGTACGTGAGCATTCTGAATCGGGCTGCAACGCAGTATTCGGGCAAAAGATGAAGGTTTTAAAACAATTTTCAGGAGCGGTACGAGGCATTGATCCTGACATAGTCGATGGAAAAATCACAGGTAAATACCGAAGCTTTGCCCTCGCCGGCTTTTAAATCAATCATTAGGGTATACTCAGGCTGTTTGAGAATTCGGGTGGCTTGGGCCTCTGCTAGTTTCCCGCAACCCATGCCGTTCTTCACCATCATTACGTCTGCAAAATAGACATCGATGGTGCCGGGTTCAATCGGCACACCGGCCCTGCCGGCTGCCGCAAGAATTCTGCCCCAGTTGGCATCTTCGCCAAATAGTGCAGTTTTCAATAAATTGGAATGCGCAACGGTATTGGCAATTCGAAGCGCATCGACATCAGATCCGGTGCCTTTGACCGCAATCTCGACCAGCTTGGTGGCGCCTTCTGCATCCTTGATAAGCTGTTTGCCCAGAGACATCAAGACCTCATCAAGGATGGGTTGAAATTGCCTGCTTTGAGCCTCGCTGTTTATTACGGCCCCGGACAGGCCATTAGCGATCAATAGGGCAGTGTCATTGGTACTGGTATCGCCGTCGACCGTGATGCGGTTTAACGTGTGTTCGATTGACTTCAACAGCATCCCTTGAAGTATATCTGACGGGCATGCTGCATCGGTCATCACAAAGCAAAGCAGTGTGGCCATATCCGGGCGGATCATGCCGGCCCCCTTGGCAACGCCGGTTACCGTGAAGGTTTTTCCGTCCAGATTTCCTTTTTTGCTGACAACTTTTGGCATCGTATCGGTGGTCATAATGGCCTCGGCAAAATCGGATATATGATCCGAATCAAGGACTTCGACAAGATTCGGGACAACTTTTTGAATCTTTTCAATAGGAAGTGACTCCCCGATAACACCTGTAGAAGCCACCAATACCTGCTCTTCGGGCAAATTGAGCTCTTTAGCAGTCCTCCGCGCCATTAAAATGGCATCCTGCATCCCTTTTACTCCCGTACAACAATTGGCATTGCCGCTGTTGACAATAACTGCCTGACAGGTCCCTGAAACGATGCGTTGCATATCCAGGATAACAGGTGCGGCCTTCACTTCATTGCGCGTAAATACACCGGCGACTTTAGCAGGCGTTTCTGAATAAATCAGTCCGAGGTCCTTTTGGCCATTCTTTTTTAATCCTGAGGCAATCCCTGCATATTTGAAGCCCTGACACATAATTTCCTCACTCATCAAGTTTACAGTTTGAACACATGCCGTCAACTGGCTGACAATCATATATAAAAAGAAGGGGGCTGTCCATCTAAAACCTATCTCAAAAATAGCAGTTTATCTTCGAAGACCGAAAAAAGAAGTACCAACGGTTGTTAAATGCATTTCTGAGATAGCTTCGTTTGACAGCCCGATTTCTTTTCGCTATGTGTATCTGCGCTGTAAGGTATGCAACCCGCAATTTCTTGTAAAACGTTTCTCCGATTCATTGGCCGACGATCGCAAAAAAACTTGCAGCAATTTTCCCCGTAACAGGTTATCGTAAAGATGGTTTTAAATAATCTTTTTCCGGTATTTGCACTGCTCCTATTTGGCCATTTGCTTAAACGCTTCGGCTTTACCCATGATGCTTTTTTAAAAACAGCTGATAAGCTTATATACTATATTTTTTTTCCGGTATTACTTTTCTGGAAAATTGGTGCCACCGCATCGGATTATATTGGGGATCCCGGTCTTTACAAGGCAGTTATCTGCGCGGTGGTTAGCGTTTATATCTTAAGCAGTCTATACATTAAACTTTTTCGGGTACCCGCCTATCAAGCCGGCTCCTTCTCACAGAGCTGTTATCGCTTTAATACCTATATTGGAATGGCGGTTATCCTCAATGCCGTGGGGGAAGAGGGTGCCCGCCAGTTTAGCTTCTTAATCGGCTTGATTATCCCCATCATCAATATCCTAGCCGTCAGCATTTTGTCCTGGTATTCCGAAAAAAAAGTAGCGTTACCCCAGCGGGTGGGATTAACCGCTAAAGCACTGATCTCCAATCCATTGATCATCGCCTGCATCACCGGTATCGTGCATTGGAAACTTATCGGCGGATTTCCGGTATTCATAGACAAAACCTTTGCCCTGGCCTCATTTGTTACCCTGCCTTTAGCCCTGTTTTCCATCGGCGGGACATTAACCTTGGACGGTGTAAAAAATCATTTTAAATTGTCCCTGGTTGCCAGCGTGTTTAAGCTGGTCATTTTACCGCTAATCGGATATCTGTTTTTAAATGCTTTTAATGCAACCGGGATTTCTTTTAAAGTTGGCATGCTTTATTTCACATTGCCGACCTCAACGGCATTATACATTTTATCCTCCCAGCTTAGCAGTGATACCCGGTTGGCATCAGCAGCTATCGCGCTTTCAACGCTACTATCGGTTATCTCATTATCGGTGGCGCTGCTGATTTAAGGCCGATAAAACGCAGGTCTAGGCATAATCCCTATGGCCAAAAACTTTAAACTGATTATCGAGTACGACGGCAGCCGATATCATGGCTGGCAGCGTCAGAAAGATGACCTTAGCATTCAGGGTGAAATTGAAAAAGCCCTGAAAACGATAACCGCCAAAAAGGTGACTGTTATCGGTTCAGGACGCACCGATGCCGGTGTCCATGCCGAAGGCCAGGTCGCCAATTTTGAATGTGACACCCGGCTGAAACCGGAAGCACTGATGAACGCGCTCAACAGCTTATTGGCCGAGGACATTAAAGTTAAGGTTTGCGAGCAGGTGGGCACATCTTTTCATGCCCGCTATGATGCCAGGAGCAAAATTTATCACTACAGGATTCTAAACCGAGCGACGCCAGCCGCAATTGGCCGCCAGTATCAATGGGTTGTTCGTAAAGCCTTGAATCGGAAGGCCATGCGAGCGGCCATTGCACATATCATCGGCCGCCATGACTTCAAGGCGTTTGAGGGCAGTGGCAGCCCCAGAATGAGTTCGGCCCGCCACGTCTATTCAGCAGACCTTGTCGAGCATGAAGGCGGGTTGTTGGTTTTTCATATCGAAGCCGATGGCTTTTTGCGTTACATGGTCCGCAACATGGTTGGGACTCTGGTGGATGTGGGTCTTGAAAAACTAACGCCGCAGGATTTTAAGCGCATCCTGAATGGCAAAGATCGTTCTCAGGCCGGTGCGACGGCGCCAGCACAGGGGCTAATCTTGATAGAAGTCAAATACTAGTTGATACGACAGATATCCGGTGTTATAGAAAACGGTTGCCGAATTCGAGGGTAAAAAAATCCCACTGGGATATGATCGCAAAAAAGGACTTTGAAAATGACAGATTTCAGACAAATGAGTGAACAGAAACGCCAGGAAATGAAAGCGCAGTTGATGGCGCGTTATCGTGGATTTCAGAAACGTCAGATCACACTGGACATGACCCGTGGAAAGCCTTGCCCCGAGCAGCTGGACCTGTCGCTGGGGATGCTGGAAGGTGATACTGGTAAAGCCTACCGGACAAAAGAGGGGCTGGATTGCCGCAATTATGGCGGACTCGATGGTATTCCGACGGCCAAGATGTTGTTTTCCGAGTACATGGAAGTTCAACCGGATGAACTGATCCTCGGCGGGAATTCAAGCCTCAATATGATGCACGACACGATTTTACGCGCCATGGTAAAAGGAGTGATGGACGGTGCCTCCCCCTGGGGTCAACTTCCGAAGGTTAAGTTTCTGTGCCCGAGTCCCGGTTACGACCGACATTTTTTTATTTGCGAATACCTCGGCATCGAAATGATTCCGGTAGACATGTCTGACGATGGTCCCGATATGAATCAAATCGAAAAACGGGTTGCCAACGACGAGCTGATCAAGGGCATATGGTGTGTTCCGAAGCATAGCAACCCGGGCGGAGCGGTCTATTCCGATGACGTCGTCGAGCGCCTGGCCAATATGAAGGCCAAAGCAAATGATTTTCGAATCTTTTGGGATAACGCATATGCCGTTCATGATCTGGTGGATACACCACCGCCCTTAAAAAACATCCTGGCAGCCTGCAAGCTGGCCGGTAATCCGGATCGCGTTTTTATGTTCGGATCAACATCAAAGATATCTTTTGCCGGCGCCGGTTTGGCAATTATGGCAGGCAGTCAAACGAATATGAAATGGATAAAAAATCAGATGGCCTTTCAGACCATCGGCCCGGATAAATTGAATCAGCTGCGCCATGTGCTTTTTTTTAAAAATATGGATGGTATCAAAACCCATATGAAAAAACATGCCGCGATTTTAAAGCCAAAGTTTGAGGCTGTCCAAAATATTCTGGAAGCTGAATTGAAGGGCAAAAATATCGCCAGCTGGAGCAAACCGAACGGGGGCTATTTTGTGAGCATTGACACCCTTAACGGCTGTGCTGCCGCAGTGGTGAAAATGGCTGCAGATGCCGGTGTTAAGCTGACTCCGGCCGGTTCTACGTATCCATATAAAAATGACCCCTTGGATCGAAATATGCGGATTGCACCGTCTTTTCCGCCGCTGGAAGATATTCGAGCTGCAATGGAACTGGTAGCAATCTGCATCCAGATTGTCAGCCTTGATAAACTCTGATTGATTTTAGATTTTGGAATTTAGATTGCGGATTGAAAAACTGGAGTCCAATTGGGAAGCGGATCTATCTGCTTTTAAATCCAAAATCCGAGTTCTAAAATCCAAATTGTGGATAACCCATTGCTCCGGCTTTTAACCGAGGCAGACAAAAAACCCCGACCTAAAATGGGGCGGGGTTTTTATTAAAAAAATTTGTTTATCTGTTTTTCCGTTTGGATGCTTTCAACGGGTTAATTTTTGCCTTTGCCTTGGCAGATTCAACAGCCACATGGGTGGCCAGGTTGCAATTTCCGTTTTTCCATTTAACGGAAGGATCTGGACAAGCGGTGCAGTACCATCCGGATGAAAGTTCGGTGCCGCGATTACAGCCATTGCATTGCTCGACGACCTGATGACAAATTCCGCCATTATAGGAGCATCCTTTTGCAGTCATAAAAGTACACTCCATACCATTTTTAATTGTTGCGCAAACCATCTGAATCACCCCCTTCCAGCGCTAAGTTGCAAGAAAAATTAAAAATTGTGCGGTTAAACTGCAGCAATATGTATGCCGATCTAAACTACTTTCAAAAAAAGTTTCCGGAATATAATGGGACATGTATGGCTTGTCAATAAAAATTTATAAAAATCGAACCAATTGTGATATTATAGCTGATAATGCCGGGATTGGGGTTTCAGGTGTCAGATAACAGATGACAGGAAACAGTCCTCCTTTCGTCATCTGTTTTCTGTGACCTGTCCTCTGTATTTTCCTGACACCTTTATCTTTGGAAAAGAAAATTGATAGATTCAATCCGATGCTTGTAAATTACTCGCGGAACACAAGGCTGTTAACCGAATAATTTAATTTGAGGAGATAATGGATTCAATATCTGTCATTACCGAAATACCCATTCTGGGTACAGCCAAAATACCTTCACCGGTTCAAAACCGAGCTGAGGGCGCTAGCCACATCACGTTTGTGTCAGATAATGAACGCGTTGTAATTGATGTCAGGGAGCATAGCCTTATCCAGCAGATCAAAGCAAAAAAGGCACCGTCATGTTTTCAGTTGGCTGGGCCCAGAAGCAAAATTTTTTTTGATCCCAGCAAACTGCGCTGCGCTCTGGTGACCTGCGGAGGATTGTGCCCCGGATTGAACGATATTATCCGTTCAGTGGTTTTAGAACTCCACTGGGGTTATGGTGTCCGTAATATATATGGTATTCGATATGGGCTGCAGGGATTTATTCCTAAATTCGGCCATGAGGTCATCGACTTACGCCCGGACTATGTAGCCAATATCCATGAAAGGGGGGGGTCCGTTCTGGGATCCTCCAGGGGACCGCAGGATGTCGAGGAAATTGTCGACTGCTTAGAGCGGATGAATATTGGTATCTTATTTATGATTGGGGGAGACGGAACCCTGATGGCCGCAACTCGGATTGCAGACACGATCCTGGAACGCAATCTGAAAATCAGCGTGATCGGGGTTCCCAAAACAATCGACAATGACATTTACATGGTATCCCGCTCATTTGGCTTCGATACAGCCGTCGATGTTGCCACCCGTGCAATTATAAGCGCGCATAATGAAGCTGAGGGTTATCCCAACGGTATCGGCCTTTTAAAGCTGATGGGCCGCCATTCCGGATTTATCGCGGCAACGGCCACCCTGGCTCAGCAGGATGTTAATTTTGTGCTAATCCCTGAAGTCGATTTCGATCTGACCGGACCGAATGCTTTGCTGACCGCTTTAGAAGCGCGTCTGGCCGACAGAGGACATGCGGTCATTGTTGCGGCTGAAGGCGCAGGGCAAAAATATTTTGAAGATACTCACACCGAACGCGATGCCTCCGGCAACATTAAGCTTAAAGACATTGGGATATATCTCAAAGAGACCATCAAATCTTATTTCGATACGAAAGGAATCGATATATCCATAAAATATATCGACCCAAGTTATATGATCAGAAGTTTGCCGGCAAATGCCAACGACCGCGTATTTTGCAATTTCTTGGGCCGCAATTCCGTCCATGCCGGCATGGCCGGCAAAACAAATCTGTTAATCGGGCACTGGAACAACAACTTTGTGCATGTGCCTATGAAGACGGTCGCCGGGCAGCGCAAACAGATAGATCCGAAAGGCCGACTGTGGCGCAGCGCACTGGAAGCAACGGGGCAAGGATCTCTTAAAAACGATTAGTATCAGCTTTTGGCGTTTGATTTTCTAACAGAAATCAAAAGACTCATATAAAGAAGTGATCTAAAGTGACTAAAGTGAGCTTAAGTGCCTAAAGTTGAGGAATGCTGTCCATTTTATTAAAAAAGATGGCGCACAGCGGCACTATAATTTTAGGCACTCTAGTCATTTTAGGCAGTATCTTGTCGTTATTTTTCTAATTCGACGAATCTCCTGCCCTTAATCTGCAGAAGGTAAAGCTGCTTTTGCGCTTCTCCATTCTCATCGAAATAGGTAGGTCCGGTGATGCCCGAAAAACCGTCGAGATCTAAAAGTTCATTTTTCAGTTCACTTTTAAACCGAAGATCGGGTTGAGCAAGTACGCTGAACAGCATCATGGCCGAATCGTAGACAATCGCCTCAATAAATCCGGGTTTCTCCTCGTAAGTATCCTCGAATTTTTTGACGAAAGCTTGAACCGCCGGCGCCGCGCTTCCGGTAAAAAAGCCATCGGGCATAATGGCGCCTTGAACATATTGCGGTGCCATTTTAATCAAGGCATCCGAATGCCATAAATTCGTACCGAGAAGATAAACATCTCTGACATCATAAAAAGCCAGCTGCGGAATAATCAGACCGGCCGTCCTGGGCGAATCCGGTATGAATATCGCATCAAAATCTACAATTGCTTCCGGTTCTTCCTCCTTCTCATTTTTCGGCTCCTGATTTTCATACCCGCTATCCTGGCCAAAGGGTTGGTCCGAATCTGCCCGTGCTTCCTGTGGGCTGTCACCTTCCTCTTCGGTACTTAATTCAGCCTCTTCCTTTAGATCCTCGGGAATTTGATAGTAGAGCCCGACAAGTTTTTTAATAGGATCGGCGAAATCCGTATGCTCCGGGTTGTAAGCCTCAAGGCCGACGACCTTCCCCCCATTTTCGATTAATCGATCCCAGAACAGATTCATGAAGGTGATGCCGTAAGTTTCATCCGGATAAAGAATAGCAAAGCGATTCAAGCCGAGTGATGCGGTGGTGAAATCGGCAATGGTTTTTACCTGCATTTCAGGGGTAATAAAATTCCTAAAAACATAATCGCCGATAGAGGCAATGTTGTCTTTCTGGGTTAAGGTAATGATCGGAATGCTATTTTCTTGAGCTTCAACTGCGGCGACCTCAGCAGTAACAATGGGCCCAATTATGGCGGCGACCTTAGCGTTAATCAATTCTTGCATTGCCATGCGTGTCTGATCCGGGTTGCCGCCGGAGTCCTTAATAACGATATTCATTTGAGGACCACCGGTCTGGGCGCTAAACCAATCCATAGCAAGTTCAATACCTTTCATAGCCCGATGACCTACGGCCTGATAGGGGCCGCTAAGGGGCAGCAGGCAACCGATGGTATAGCGGTTAAACAGCGCACTTTGTTTGATCTGTTTAAGCAGATCTTCAGCCCAAGATGCGTTTTCGTGCTCGGGGAATCGATCTAAGAAATTTTCCAGGGCGACGAGCGCATCATCATATTTTTCTTCGATGGCGTAGTTCAGCCCCAGCTGAAACATCAGGAACGCCCGGAGCTCTTCTTCATCCATCACATCTATCAGTCTTAAGATTTTTTCCGGATCCATCCGGGCGATAGAAGCTTTGATTTTGTGTGTTATGAACTCTTGTTCAAATTCCGTAGCCCTTTGCCGGGCTTCCATATAATATTTGAGGGCATCCGTCGGCGATTCCAGCGCCATATAGGCATCACCCACCAGCGCATAGGTTTGGAAGACGTAATACTGCGAATCGATACTTCTTAAAACATCGGAAGCCCGTTCAATAACTTCCGTATAGTTTCCCTCTTGATAATACGAATACAATATCCCCAGATGGGCATCCGGATTAAACGAACTCCTGGGGTATTGGGAGATCAGGCGCATATAAGCCCAGCGCGCTTCATCATATTTTTCCAAAATCGAATTGATTTTTGCGATTTTCATCAACGCCGCCGGCGCCAGAGGCCTTTCCGGATATTGATCCACATAACCACTATAAGCATCCAAAGCTTCGGGATAGTATCCGGCCGCAAACATTTCCTCCGCAGCTATAAAAAGATTGTCTTCAACCTCAGCCAAAAAAGGTTCGGAAGGGACAGGAGGCTTCGGCACGCATGCGCCCAAAACCAGAAAAAAACACAAAAGCACAATTACACGGTTTTCCTTCA
>JASFGZ010000072.1:0-12820 GCA_050123495.1 Desulfobacterales bacterium | reverse complement strand
CTCCTTTCTGGAGACACCGGTGTCGCGCAACACCGTGCAATTGCGCCATGAGCATGAGATTCTGCCAGACAGAAAGATCGAGGTATACAGTCGCCTCTTCGGGGATGACGGCGATGTGCATTATGGAGGTGCCGAATGGAACTATATTCTGGATCAGACCTTCATTCAAGAAATACCATCTTGTCCTCTGTTTCCAGCTATTTGAGGCCCCTCTTCAGAACGCTGAAATCTGAAGACAACTGAATTTCGGACATCTCTGACGATCAGGTAAAGTGCCGGCACATAGAGAAGAGTCAATACGGTAGCCGCCAGCAACCCAAAACAAATACTGATCGCCATTGGAATTAGAAACTGGGCCTGGAAGCTGCGTTCCAGAAGAATCGGCAGCAACCCGGCAATCGTGGTAATTGAGGTCAACAGCACCGGTCTGAACCTGACTTTGCCGGATTCGACGACCGCCGTTTCAATATCGATTCCGCTGCGCACCGCCCGGTTGATGAAATCGATTAAAATCAGCGAATCATTCACAACAATTCCCGAAAGGGCAACGATGCCAAAAATACTGACGATGGTAAATTCCATCCCCATCACCAGATGGCCGAAGATTGCCCCGACCAGACCGAAAGGGATGGCCATCATAATAATTACCGGTTGGATGTAGGAGCGAAACTGGCTGGCCAGCAAAAGAAAAATTCCCATCATCGCCAGTAAATATCCGATCTTGAGATCATCGATGGATTGCCGGGTTCGTTTCTCCTGCCCTTCTAAATCAAAGGTAACGCCCGGATGGCGCTCCATAAGTTTCGGCAGAAAATTGGCTTTGAGGTCCGCCACGATTCTACTGGCATTGGCCGTGGTTTCATCGATGTCGGATATGACCGTTACGGTTCGCCTGCGATCCACACGATTGATGATGGAATAGGCCCGGCCGTGGGTGATATCGGCTACCTCTTCGATGGGAATTTCCTGTCCATCACTGGTGCGGATGCGCATTTCTTCAAACCCTGACAGGCTGCTGCGCTGTTTATCCGCATATCGCACCATTACTTTGACATCATCTCTGCCGCGCTGAATGCGCAGAACCTCTTCGCCATAAAATGCCTGGCGAACCTGTTTGGCAAGCCCCCGCATGGTCACCCCGATGGAGCGGGCCCCTTCCTTTACACGGATCTTTTTCTCCTGTTTGCCGGGTTTAAAATTATCGGAGATATCATAGGTCCCGGGATAGGTTTTAATCTCAGCTTTTAATTCGTCGGCCGCCAGGCTGAGCTGGTCAAAGTCCTGGCCGCTGAGTTGAATCTCGATTGCATTGCCGGCCGGCCCCCCTTCCAGCGTAAAAAAGGCCAGCCTTTCGATACCGGGCAATTCGCCGGTCAGGCTGCGCCACCGGTTCTGGACATTACCGGTTGAAATTCCGCTGCGCTCTCCGGAGGTTGCCATTTCAACCCATACCTCACCAACGTGGCTGCCGATTTCTGGGGGCTTCCAGTCTCGGCGCGGAATCAGTCCCACCAATGCAAAGGTGTTTTTAACCAGATCACCGTTTGCCTCTGAAAACTCCGCGAATTCATTGTTCAGTTCGAATGCTTTGTTCTCAAGATGCTGAATGGTCTTTTCAGTTAAACTGACCGGAGTGCCCAGCGGATAGTTTATTTCAGCGACGAGCCAATCACTTTCCCCTTTCGGAAAAAATACAAAGGGTACATATCCTCCGGCTATAATACCGAGACTAATGATGAGGACACCGATACCGATGGAAAATGCAAAATACCGGTTTTTGACAACATAGTTTATTGCCGACGCATAATACCGCTCGATGAGAATTTGCAGGATTCGCTCTAAACCCTTTCTGAGACGCTCGTGCCACGAATTTAATTTGCTGCTTCTTTTCTCAGCCCGGATTAAAGCGTGGTTCAGGTGGGCGGGAAGAATGATCAGGGCTTCGCCTAAAGATACGATCAATATGATGATGACGGCCATGGGCATAACCGCAATAAATTTCCCTATGATGCCGCTGATAAACATCAGCGGTAAAAAGGCAACCACAGTTGTTGAAACCGCCATGACAACCGGTCCGCCGACTTCTTTTAATCCGTCTACCACTGCTGCTGAAGGCGATTTGCCCCGATGATAGTGCCTATAGATATTTTCACCGACAATAATGGCATCGTCCACCAGAATACCCAGGGTCATGATGAAGGCAAAAAGGGAGAGCATATTAATGGTTTGATCAAAGGCGTCGAGTACCAGAAATGCTGCCATGAATGAGATGGGTATTCCGATGGCCACCCAGAATGCCAGACGGAAGTTTAAAAACAGCGCCAAAGCAATAAAAACCAATATAATCCCCTGAAATCCATTGCGAAGCATCAGATCGATTCGGTCATGCACCAGAATTGATAGATCGCCCCAGATGGCCAGGTTGATACCATCCGTCATTTTATGCCTGTGGTTGGCAACGTAATTTCGTGCGATGTCGGAAATCTCGATAACATCCTGATGGCTGGTTCGGCTGACCCGCACGACCGCGGCCGGCATGCCGTTAAAGCGGGCCTTTATATCAACATCTTTAAATCCGTCGATAACCTCAGCCACCTGTCCAAGCTGCACCACGGTCCCATCCGGCAATGTTATCAATGGAATTGCTTCAAATTCCCTGCCGGTGTAAAGCTGCCCTTTGGACCTGACCAGAATCTCTCCCTGATCGGTTTTAATCTTGCCCCCCGGTAGGTCAATACTTCCCGCTTTAACGGCGCTGAAAACCTGGTCAAAGGAGAGCCCATAGCGGCGCAAATTTTCTTCGGACACTTCTACTGCGATCTCATAATCCCGAACCCCCACAAGCTCGATCTGGGTGATGACCTCAGGCTGCTTGAATTTTAAGCCCTTAAGGATTGCCGCGATACCCCCCGCTTCGGTTCTGGAATCCATCTGAGAAACGAATTGGGCATCCAGCAAGTCATCCCGAATTTTTTCAGCGGTTTGGCGCAAGCGTTTCTCGGAAACGTCACCATAAACCGCGATGTAAATGGTTGGATCCCTGTTGACGATTTCAAGAACCAGGGGTTCCTCAGCTTCCTCCGGAAAAGTCTCGATGCGATCCACTTCGGCTTTAATTTCATCGAGTACTTTCTGAACATCTGTGCCGGATTCAAGCTCCACCACAACTTCACCATTGCCCTCTCGTGCGGTGGATATCATGCGGTCGATGCCCTCGATGCCTTCGATCTGCTCCTCGATCTTAATGCAGATGCCTTCCTCCACTTCTTCCGGGCTTGATCCTGGATAATCCACGCTGATAAAGATCATATCCAGCGTAAACTGGGGCATCATTTCCCTGCGCATCTTCATGACCGTAAACAATCCGGCCATGATGATGAAAATCATGATCAGGTTGACGGCCACGTTATTTTTTATGGACCACCGGCCGAGAGCTTCCATGTTATTCGTTATTGGTTATTAGTTGTTGGTTTAAGAATTGGCTTTACTGTTTAAATAGTTGATGTAGCCATTTAGGAGTGCCATTGCATTTGAGATTTTGATTTTCCCGAGTTCGTAATCTTCTTTGTTAATAAATCCTTCATCGATTGATGTGATCAGATCATCAATAAGTTCATACAAGGACCCACGACTAACGCGGCAAAATTGTAAATTTTCTTTATAATGAAACCGACCGAATCCCTCTGCTATATTCTGCGTCGCGGATCGAGCAGCCCTTTTCATATTATCAACTATAGAAAATCGTTCTTCTTTAGGATAACTTTTGACGAGTTCTGAAATAAAAATGCGTACTTCTCGACATGCTTGCCAGCACTGCAAATCTTCAAAGCTTTTAAAAGAAGTATCGCCCATGCAATTTAAATTGAATCATCCTCTTTTACAGATATATAACTAGAAACTTTAAATTCTACCCTTTGTTATGTTCTTTCTGATAACGAATAACGATTAACTAATCACTATAATCTTTTTCGAATAACTAATAACAAGTAACAAATAACTATTTGACTCTAACGAGCATGCCGTCACTAGCAGCCGACAATGGGGTTTTGATGATTTGGTCGCCTTCGGATAGTCCCTGGCCGACAATGACGGTATCTTTATAGGCCCTCAGTATATTAACCGGCCTTATTTTTAAGCGATTATCTTTGACCGTGTAGACGATATCTCCCGGGTAAACCACATGCCGTGGAAGTACAAAAGCCTGATCAACCGCTTTGCCTTTAATCCTTACGCTGACAAACATCCCCGGCCTCAGGCGCAATGAACCCTGATTTTCTGCAGCGCTGGATGTTTCATCAACTTCGACAACGATCGGCAACGTTCGCGTGCGGTCATCCATTTCGGCCTTTATACGCGACACGTGTCCATTCCAGGTCCGGTGCGCTCCTGCATTTTCAAATATGATATCGGCTTCAACGGCACCCTCCTGATATAACTCTGCCGGAAACCATTTAAAATCCTTGACCGGAATTCGCACCTCGATATCCAGCTCGCCGACGCTGTATATTCTGCCCATATTCTGTCCGACATTGACATGCTGTCCCACTTCCACGGTTTTTTCGAGAACCCAGCCATCAAAAAGGGCAATAATACCGGATCGTTCCAGATCCAGTTGGGCCTCCTCAAACAAAACTTTGGCCAGATCCCGCTGGGCCAGAAGCTGTTCTTTTTGGGGTCCGGTCAGGGCCAGTTGATTTTCAAGGGCCTGCAATCGCTCCAAGCTGGCAAGATATTGTTGTTCGGCCTTATCCAGCGTAGACTGAGCGATAACCTTCCGATCGATGAGCTTTTTCAGTCTGAAATATTCACCTTTTGCCAGAGAAACATCTGATTTTGCGATTTTAATCCGCGCCTGCAGATTTAAGACCTCTTGCTGCAGCCGTTTGATTTCGGCTTCAGCCTGTTTAATCTGTACGCTGCGACGCTGCACCTCCAGCTTGTAAGTCCGGGGGTCAATCTGAATCAGTCGCGTGCCCTTTTCTATGAAACCCCCTTCTTTAAAACTGGAGCTTATATCAACAATTTGACCTCGAACTTCGGCAACCAATTTCAGCGCTTCCCGTGGTTCTATGGTGCCGTAAGCCTCAATATACATTTGTACTTTCTCAGCCTTGGCCGCAAATACTTCTACCAGACGCCCCGTTTCCACCGGTGTCCGTCGCTCGGCTTCGGGCCGCAGGATAACCAGCACCATAGCAATAAAAATCGCTACCAGTAAAACCGCTAATACCCGTATCGTTTTAAAGATGGGCCCTTTTTTCATAGCCGCATCATTTACCTTCCTGGATTTTTTCAGTCAGAACCGGAACAAATTCAAGCAGATCTTCTACCACCCCGACATCGGCGACCTGGAAAATGGGGGCTTTGGGATTCTTATTAACGGCCACAATAAAAGGATTGCCTTTTAATCCGCCTAAATGCTGAAAGGATCCGCTGATTCCAAGTGCCATGTAGACTTTGGGCTTAACCGTCTGCCCCGAAGTCCCGACCTGACGCGCCTTTTCAAGCCATTTGGCATCAACAATCGGCCGGGAACAGGAAACAACACCGCCGACTGCCTCAGCCAGCTCTTCAGCAATTTCGATGTTGTCCTGATCTTCAATTCCGCGGCCGACTGAAACAAGAATATCTTCTTTGGTAATGTCGACATCACCCGCTTCAGCCTCTACAATTTCTAGAAACCGTCGTGCAACGGTTAGCTCTCCGACTTCGGATGATTTGTCGAAGACCTGCCCGGCAGCGGACTTGCTTTCATCCGGCTGAAAAACACCCGGACGAATGTTAATCACGGCGCCGGCGGAAACATCAGCCAGCACATGCGTGCTGACCTGACCGCTGTACTCCTGGCGTATTACCTTAAGGTTGTCCCCCTCAAAACCTTCAAAATCGACCGTATCGGATACAAAAACCGAATCCAGCTTGATGGAAAACCCGGGCGAAAGATCCATGCCAAAGGTGTCATGCGCAACCAGTACGACGGCATCCGGGGGCAGAACCGCCACCAGCAGCTTCCGAATGGCCTCGGCATTGGGATAGGCCAGTTCCGCGCTGTCAAACTTCCAAACCTCCGGATAGGAAACAGCCAGGTCGTTGCAAACCGCATCCAGATCGGGACCCGATCCGGTGACGATCGCTGTTATTGAAGCATCCGGGTAGATTTTTTGGGCAGCTGAAATGAGTTCTAACGCCGTATCATCGGCGACACCATCCTTATGTTCAATATATGCAAAAACCTGAGCAGCCATTATTTTATTCCTCCTTTGGCTTTTAAAAGATCAATCAGTTTTTCGGCAACCTCTTCATTGCTGCCTTCAAGAATTTCAGCAGTCTCCCCAAGCTCCGGAACAAAGTAATCGATCCGCTCAACCTTAGCGCCGGATTCACCCACATTTGCTGCATCAATACCAAGATCAGAGGCTCCCAGCACCGGAATGTCCACCGAGGCGACTTTGCGGATACCGCGAATTCCGACATAACGGGGCTCGTTGATACCGGTTTGAATGGAAAGCACACAGGGAAGCGCAATCTCGTTCATTTCCTGGTTGCCGCCTTCGATCTCCCGACCGATTTTAAGTTGGTCGTCGTTCAAAACTTCAATGGAATTTACGACAGACGCATAGGGCCTATCCAGCATGGCGGCCAGCATACCGCCGATCTGACCGGCACCATCATCGGCCTGGGCACCGGTAAGGATCAGATCGTAATTGCCCTTTTCGACCACGGCCTTCAAAATTGTGGCAACACCTTTTCCATCGGATCGCTCAAAGGCATCATCGCAAACCAGAATTCCATTGTTGGCTCCCATGGCCATTTCTCTTCGGACGACCTCTTCGGATTCCTCGTCACCCAGGGATACGATGGTCACGGCGCCACCGACATTGTCGACAATTTGAATGGCCTCTTCAACCGCATAATTATCCCATTCATTCACCGAATAAACCAGATCATCCCGTTCGATGTCAGAACCATCGCTGTTGACCTCGATTTCATTTTCTGCGGTGTCCGGAACCCGTTTAACACAAACTAAAATTTCCATATCTCCTCCGGAATGTAGTTAATCGTTATTGGTTATTGGTTACTGGTTATTAGTTATTAGTTAGAAGAAAACAAAGGTCAGAAGTCAGAGTTCAGAAGAAAAGACGCGGGCAAATTAACCCTGTCTTCTGTCTTCTGCTCTCTGTCGATTGTCTTCTGAAAGCAAATGCCTGGAAATAAGCTCAGTCAGATCCAGTGCTTCCATCTGTCCTTCCAGACCGCTGACCTTGATGGCATCTTCAATGTTGACCAGGCAAAAGGGGCAGGCGGTCACAATGACATCAGCCCCCGCTTTTTTGGCCATCTCCACTCGCAGCACGCCCATTCGCTGGTCTTCTTGAGGCTCATAAAACAGCATCAGACCGCCTCCGCCGCAGCAAAAGGAACGATCGCGGCAGTCGGCATTCATTTCAACCCGCTTGATGCCTGGAATCGAATCGATTGCCTGACGGGGATCATCGTATAAATTATTGTGTCGCCCCAGATAACAGGCATCATGATAAACATATGTTTTAGATGTGTCTTGGAGCGGTTTGAGCTGAATCTTGCCGGATTCAAGATTGCGGTTAATCGTTTGGCTGATATGTTCCACCGGCGGAAGATTGGTGTAGTCTTTTTTTAAGGCATTGAAGGCGTGGGGGTCGGCGGTAACGATGCTTTTAACTCCGGAATTCAGGATGGCATCCGTATTTTGATCTCTTAAATTCTGATATAGCATTTCTTCACCGAATCGCCTGGCCTCATGACCGCTGTCTTTTTCAGCTTTGCCGAGTATGCCGAAATCAATTTTGGCAGTATTGAGGATATGGGCAGTGGCGCGGGCAATTTCCTGCATGCGGTCATCATATGAGGAAATACTGTCGACGAAATAAAGAACATTAGCCGCAGCGCCCTTTTCAAGCGTCTTGGCGGTGCAGCCTTCAGGTAGATCCTTGGTCCAATCCGCGCGTTTTCGCTCCATCTTACCCCAGGGGTTGCCGCGTTTTTCAAGAGCGCCCAAAGGCTTTTGCAGAGACTGGGGCACCATGCCCTCATCGACCATTCCGCGACGTAAATCCACCATCTTATCGATGTATTCAATCCCTAGAGGACATTCCTGTTCGCAGGCACCGCAGGTTGTGCATGACCAGATTTCATCCTCATCATAAATATCACCGATCAAGGCTTTGGCCGCTCCCCTGTTGCTGCCGATCAATGGATAGTGTTCAAACGCATAATCGCGTCCCTTAATGGATACGAACCGGGGCGACAGCGGTCGTCCCACTGCATTCGCCGGACACCTGTCTGAACAGCGGCCGCAATCCGCACAGGTATAAAAATCAAGGATATGCTTCCAGGTAAAATCTTCAAAAACTTTGACACCAAATGAATCGAGATCATCAAGCTGTTCATCTGAAATGCCGTAGCGCACCGGTTTCACATTGCCCCTTTCAATCCGCATAAAAAATACGTTGAAAATGGAGGTAATGACATGGAAGTGCTTGCCCAAGGGCAAAAAACAAAGAAAGAAGAAAAAGGTTAAATCATGAATATAATAGGCAATCAGATGGGTGTACTGTAACGCCGATAAGGAAGAACCGCTTAGCATATGGGTAAAAAACCAGGCCAGACTGAGAGATGCCGGAATTTCAGCATGAACATTCTTTTGGATTTGAGCGGCAACCAGACTGGCCTCAAATAGGCTTTCCGAGATCATCAGGGTCGAAATAAGACCGAGGACAAAAATCGCTTCAGCGGTATGTTCTTTTCCATAGCGGGATGGTACGGCATAGCGCTCGGGCTTGAAAATACCTCTTCGTATGGCGGCAAGGATACAGACAATGAGCACCCAGGTCGCCGCATAATCTTTTAGTGTGCTGTAAATCTGCCCGAAGGCACCCCCAAACCCGGGTAATACAAAATTATCAGAAAAACCGAGGATGACCAGCTGGGTGGATCGCGCACCTAAAATGATAAAGCCGGCAAAAATAAAAATGTGTAATACGCCGGCAAGCATATACCTGGGCTGACGCCACTGAGCTAACCAAATTTTCAGAATCAGGCCAATCCGTTGCGGAATGCAACAAAATCGCTTATCGGGCGCGGCTCTGACAAGCGGTGTAATCCTGCGGATGATAATATAGGCAAATAGGGCTGTACCGATGACCGGAATAAGAATGGAAAAAACGGCTGCAGGAATTCCCAAAAACGAGGCAGCAGCAGGAGAGGTCAATGCGGATTCCATTTTTAAGGCTGTTCCCCTCTTTTAGTAACTTTCAAATCGTTGAACCCGATGCTAAAACACCCTCGGCAAAACAAGCGAGCATGGATATCATGAATACCCGCTTCAGACAATAGCGCTCGGAAGGTTCAGAGGCTAAAAACGAACAAAACAAGACAGATGTTAAATGGCACAGCCGGCGGCCAATAACCTCCTGAACCATTGAACCCCGAACCTTGAACCTTTGAACCCTTGAGTTATTTCCCCCCGAAGGCATCTTCTGAAATATCAACCGCAGCACTGCTGGCTGTCAGAATTACATCCATCTTACCGAGGGTAACCGGCAAAATAGAATAAACAAAGAATTCGGCACTTTTTAACTGCCCTTCGTAAAAGGCGGCATCCTTTTTCCTGGCACCGTTTTCCAGATTTTGAGCCGCTATGGAAGCCCGCCACAAAAGCAGCCAGGCGAAGATTACATCTCCGGCGACCTCCAAAAAATTATAGGCATGGGCAAAAGCGTGCATGCGGGTATCCATTGACATGGCGGTTTGGCCGATATGAAGTGCCACTTCACCCAGTTTATTGACCGCTACTTCCACTTTATTGGCAACATCTGTCAGAATCGAAATTGATTTGGCCCCTGCTATCGTCTTCTGGATCTCTCCCAGAAGATCCATAGTCGGCTTACCCTGATTCATGCCAAGCTTGCGGCCCAAAAGATCCATGGCCTGAATACCGTTGGTCCCTTCGTAAATCTGGCTAATGCGACAGTCCCGCAACAGTTGTTCCATGGGATATTCTTTAATGTAGCCGTAGCCGCCGTAAACCTGCATTCCCAGGTTGCAGACTTCGAATGCTTTATCCGTCACATATCCCTTGCCGATAGGAATCAACAGATCGATTAAGCCCTGGTATTTGGCCTTTTCCTCCTCTTTTTCGCTGACTAGAATGTTGTCTGCACAAAATGCAATATAATAAATCAGACTGCGCATGCCTTCGACATAGGCTTTCATCGTCAACAGCACCCGTCGAATATCTGGATGTTGGATGATGGGTACCGAGGGCGCATCCTTCGCCTGCGCCTTCAAAAGATGTCTGCCCTGTAAGCGCTCACGCGCGTAATTGACGGCGTATATATAGGCCGAGCTGGCACAGGCCAACCCCTGGAGTCCCACGAGCAAACGCGCTTCATTCATCATCTGAAACATGGCCCGCATGCCTTTGTTTTCCTCACCCAGCAACGTGCCTTGACAATTGCCTTTGCTGCCCAGCGACAGGGAACAGGTGGCAGTTCCATGAATACCCATTTTTTCCTCGACACCGGTGCAAACCACATCATTAAATTCGCCCAGGCGACCGTCGTCATTTACCCGGATTTTGGGCACCAGAAACAGGGAGATCCCCTTTGTGCCTTCCGGCGCCCCTTCGATGCGCGCCAAAACCGGATGAATGATGTTTTCAGCCATATCATGTTCACCCGCTGAGATAAAAATTTTGTTGCCGGTAATCGAATAAGTGCCGTCGTCATTTTTAACCGCAGAGGTGCTTAATGCGCCCACATCGGAACCGGCTTCCGGTTCCGTCAACAGCATGGTGCCGGTCCATTCCCCTGTGAACATCTTTTTTAAAAACAGCTTTTTTTGTTTTTCGGTGCCAAATGTTTGAACGAGCCGGCCGGCACCGTGGGTCAACCCTGGATAGATCATAAAAGCTAAATTGGCGCCGACAAAATAGTCGTTGGCAGCCAGGGCCACCGATTGGGGCATTCCCTGTCCGCCCCACTGCGGATGACCAGAAAGTGCGATCCATTCGCCTTCCTTAAAAAGGGCCCAGACCCGGTGAAAGGATTCGGTAACCGCCACATGGCCGTTATCAAAACGGGTGCCCTGGCGGTCGCCGTCGACCTGAATCGGCAATAGTTCCTTTATCGCCAGATTACGGGCTTCAGATATGATCAGGTCAATGGTTTTCTTATTGAATTCAGCATATTTTTCACGTTTGCTAAAATCCGCAACTTTAAGCTGTTCATGAAGGACAAAATCGACATCCCTTCGATCTGCAACAAGCTGTGCCATTTTTTCTCATCTCCTCATTTAAATGTTGAATCACCGGATGCGGTTACTCCGCCGCTGCCATTCCAAAGCGATTGGGTTTTGGGGGCTCGCCTATTCCTCTGACAAAAAGGTCAACCAGCGGGTCTGCCATGGAAACCAAGTCATATTGGCCATCCGAATGGAGCCAGGTATTGATGACCTCATCTACTGCGCCGATGATAAAGCGTTTAACCAGACCCACATAAAGATCCTTGCGGATCGTCCCCTCCTGTTGACCCTGTTCTACAATTTCCGCAATAATGTCACGATACGTCTGCGACATTTCCTTGATTTGGGCTTCGGCCAGGCGGCTGTTCTGGTGGGTTTCAACCTGATAGACTATCGCCCCGTCTTTATCCCGTTGAAATTCCGCCAGATGTCGATGGATAAGATTCCGAAGTTTATCCAAACTGTTTTGAGCCCGATCGACCTGCTCACGGAAGGATTCAAAAACCTGTTTGGCCCGAAAACTGAAAAACTGAACCAGGATGTCATCTTTATTTTTGAAATACAGGTAGATCGTGCCGTCGGCGACCCCGGCTTCTTTCGCAATCTGGGCAACTGTCGACTGATGAAATCCTTGTCTGGCAAAAACCTTAATCGCCGCCTCAAGAATTTGATGATATTTATGATTTTTTTCGATGCGATTCGTGGCTGTCCTCACCTTGCGATCCTTTCAAAAGCATTAATGAATGAATGTTCATTCATTTATTATCAAAACCTGTTCCCCCATGTCAAGCATAAATTTATCAAAATATTTTTATAGTTTTTTCTTTAATTACCGAACACTAATGTTTAGAACGGCTAAATTTATAAATAAAATCCAGATGGTTTTAGGCCTGAAAATGTAATGAGTATCTATTCATTTTTATGGCGCGACATACCGCTTGAAAAGCATGCACGCGAGGTGATGGTGAATACGAGGGACAGGGCCTGACAGTAGCAAAGCTTGCACCGATAATCCGGATCAATCAATCCTTTTATTTTCGAAAAAAGCTGTTAAACTTAAGTCATTAAGCCAAGCCGTGATTTACTGGTTTTCCATGACAAAAGACCCGTTCATGAGATTGAGTCATGCGCTTGTTATCAGCAATACGATCGCCGGTTCTCACCATCACGACCACCGGGTTTGCAGCGACCGTTGCTCAAATTATTATCTTGAGAGAGCTTCTGGTTTTGTTTTACGGAAATGAATTGTCGGCGGGATTGATTTTTGCCGGCTGGCTGCTCTGGAGTGGGCTGGGCAGCGGGCTGTCCGGAAAATGGGCCTCGAGGGTTTCTGCTCACACCACCCTGCTGGGCCTGATGCTTGTTTGCCTTGCAGCCATGTTGCCCCTGCTGATGCTGTTCATCCGCGCAACCAGAATCCTCTGGACGCTTCCGGCGGGAGAATTGCCTTCCATCGGCAAGATGCTTCTTATTTCCATTACAGTTACCGGTCTTTTGTGCCCGTTATCCGGCGCGCTTTTCGGCATCTGCTGGGCAGTGC
>JASFGZ010000071.1:0-12889 GCA_050123495.1 Desulfobacterales bacterium | reverse complement strand
AGGACTGCCACCGGTAGCCAGTATAACCGCATGTGCGCGCAAGCTATCTCCGCTGGCAAGTTTTATGGTGTGAACATCAAGACCCGGCAGAAGTTCCACCGCTTCTTGGGAGATGAGATCCAGCCCGTAGGATTGAGCATGCTGCGAGAATTTCAGCGCCAGGTCAGCACCGACGATATACTCTTCACCGGGCCAGTTTTCCACCGAATCGGAATTGTTCATTTGGCCGCCGGGAGCGCCCAATTCGATAAGTGCCGTCTTTAATGCGGCGCGCATGGCATAAATGCCGGCAGTCAATCCACCCGGCCCGCCACCAATAATAACTAAATCGTAAATTTCATTTTCCGACATGTAAAGCCTCCTCAAGATTCTTTTATACCAAAGGATCGCTCCCAAGGAAATATTAATTTTGGCTGAAGCTTAAATTAGAAGCAGGCGCCGTTATCCCCATAATCGGTTTCCACGCTTAAACCGCTTGCAAAGTTAATCTTGCTTGGTTTAAACGCTAAAGGCGTGTCTTAATATAATCTGCGTGTGCACCATTTACAAGACTAGAACTCATCTCGCACCACGCACAATTGGAATATTGGAAGACTGGGCACGAAGTGAAGCTTTAGCGCTATGATGGAATTATTTTTTCTGACAAAAGGGGAAATACCGAAAACGTCAGGGGTATCATTACAATTGACAGCAAAATTATTAAGAGGATAGTATCCTTTTAAAACCCAATATTCCACAATTCCTTTATTCCATTATTCCATAATCACGATAAAACCAATGCTTAGAGAAACCTCCGGTATGCACTTAAGTTACTCAAATTGAGGGACGTTATAAATGTTCTCAATCGAAGCTTTCCACCAAGAATATAAAACCGAGGCCACTGAAGTTGTGATTAACGGCAAAAAATTTAATATCCTGCTGCCCAGGTATTTGGATCGCTTTATCAACCCCATTGATGCGCTTCATGATTTTCCGCTGTGGGCTAAAATTTGGAAAGCTTCGTGGGTGCTGTCCGGATATCTTGCGGATATGCCGTCGGCACCCGATAAACAATTTTTAGAAATCGGCGCTGGTGTCGGATTGGTCAGTATCGTCGCGGCGTCCTTCGGACACCAAATTACGATGACCGAATACAATCCGGATGCGTTAAATTTCGCGCAGGCCAATGCGCATCTCAATAATTGCCCGGATCTTCCAATTCGAAAACTCGACTGGCATCGTCCCCAGTTAAAAGGAAAATTTGATACGATTGTCGCTTCTGAAGTCACCTACAAGCTGGAGGATTTTGTCCCCTTGATTCAACTTTTCAGATCGTATTTACAGCCTGGTGGTGAAATCATTCTGGCCTCTGAGATGCGAAAAACCGGCAAAGATCTTTTTAATCTTTTGAAAACCGATTTAGATATAAAAATCGAGAAGAAAATTCTGCGATCGAAAACGGCCGCCACCCAGATTCTGCTGTTCAAGATGCGATTTCATAATTTGCATTCAGGTAAAAACTAAGATAAAATTAATTGAGGCGTCGGGGCGTTTTTCTATCCTCTTTTTTTTGACAGCCCCAATACGCAATACGGACCTGAAGGCTTTATTTAAAGTTGCCGGTGCATGCCGCATAGGACCGGGAGCCGTTGCCTTTCCATTTGAAGGAGAAAAGAAATGACGCACGAGCTATTCAACGGCAAAGAACGAAGAGCGTACGTCCGACTTGAAACCTCTCTTTCTGTGCGGTTTAAGATTTCAGGGCAGGAAATGAGCAAAATTTATGCAGCCACCACAAAAAATATGAGCCACGGCGGACTTTGTCTGGAAATTCATCAGGATAAAGAAGAACTTCTAAAGAAAGTATCCGCGGATGACACGAAGTTGGGAATTGATCTTGACACCTTGGTGCCCAAACCAGGCGTGGCAGATTCCGAAACGCCTGAATGGGTCGATGGCCGGGTGGATTGGCTGCGAAAGCCAAACCGCAAGAATCCGACGCTTCTAATGGGTCTCAGATTTGAGGATTTAACCGAAAAAGCCCGCAGTCTGATTCACAGTTATATTGTCGATGAATTTGTAAAGCGATATGAGATATGTAATTAAAACCCATTTCAATCCGCCGCCTGCAGACGGATGCGCAATCGTTCGCCGGACGACGGTCTACCGACCTTCTCAAAATACCCCCCATTTTTAAAACTTAAAACGCGCATTTAAAAAAAAAAGAGAGCGGCCTTTGCTAAAATCGCTGGCCGTCTCTCTTTATGCTGAAAGGATGAGGTTTTGCCATCTGGTTCAATCCACGCTACCCGCGTTAAGCGTGTCGTTTGATTGAACGTTGGGATATATCCAAGCCACTGTAGGGCATGTGGGCAGGATTGATATGCGGGCCTATTCTATTTTATCCACCAATCCCCAATCCATGGCCTTTTCGGCGCTAAACCAGGTCGTTTTCTTCTCGAGCTCTTCCCACTTGGTTTTATCTAATTTAGAATTGGCAGTCAGCTTTCCGATATATCGTTCCCGCAAAAGATGCATCAATTCGTTCTGAGAGCGAATATCCGATGCGGTTTCACGTCCCGGCCACTTCCAGAGTGCGGCTTCATGAACCATGAAAATCGTACCGGGTGCTGCAAAACGCTCGTTGCAGACCGCAAATACCGGCACGGCCGCACTGGCGATGATTCCAGAGGCGTGGGCAGTGATTCGAAATCCTTTTCGTCGGGCCCGCTCGATTTGATCCGCCAGCGCAAGGCCCGAAAAGGCGTCCCCACCGGGTGAATTAATAAACAAGCTGACATCCCGGATTTTGGTGTTGTTTTCCAAGACAACCAGGTCATTCCAGAGTCGGGTCACATCAGAAACCGATAGGCCCGAAAAGATCTTAACAAACGCTCTTTCTTTGGAAATGAAAGACAGCTGCGAAAGGTGCCCTTCTTGATTGGGCACTTCCATCGATTTGTTAATCCGCTCTTCATTATTCTCTTGATCAATTTTGACATTTGTGGGGTTTGTCGCTTCAACTTTTACGACAACCTCCTGGGGGGTCTGGCTTTGTCCGGTTGGCATCGTGGCGCAACTCGCAAAAAAAATACCCAGCGTCGCACCGATTATAATATTTTTCCACATGGCAGAACCTCCTAATTTTTTTAATTAAAATTGTTGTATTGGTAATTAAAGCAAGATTTATACCAAATTTTTTTATGAAATGAATCAAAAGATATCTTATTAAAATCAGGTCATTAGAGAATTAACTGAATTCGGCCTAACGCCTGACGACCCGGAATTTTTTTCCAGAGTCATGGATTTGACATTTGTGAGTCAGCGATTCTTACAAGATTGCGTGCCATTCGCGATGAAGATCAAAAGATGCCTAACTGGATGAAATTAATGTTCAAATTTCAAGTCTTTGAAAAATTAACCGATATTACCTTTAATACCTAAAAATTCTAAACCCCCATAATAATTCAAAACCGGAACCGTTTATGCAGCGAGCGATCGTCAAAGCAGATCAAGCAACTTGAACGCGCATTGCCTAAAAAGAAGAGGGGCCAGCAGGTGACAGCTACGAAACCAAAGCGAAAAGTTTCTGATTTGAATTCAGATATTTGGATCATATCTAAAGGCAGGGATTCTCAATTTGATTTGAGCGCGATTGAAAGCGGCAAAAATACAGATGCTGTTAAGGAATATCAAATATCCGATATCGCCCACTACCTGCTAAACCCCAACCCCATAGAAGTTGAGAAAAGACTTGTTGGTTGTGAAATTCACTATCCGCAGCGCACAACAACTAAAATTATTGAAAACATTAAACGCTTCTTCCCCCGTAGACTCCGCAAACACTGGCATGGCAGTGCCATTCCTCCGGAGGTATTGATTTCAAATTGTAAGATAAAAATACCGTCCTTGAATGATAAGGACCTCGAATCTCACTTGAACACCATTTACGAGGCTTTACGCGCCTATGATGCTGTTTCCAAAAGATTACCCCAGATTGACCCCTATAAAATCGCCCATCTCATCGGGATTTGCCAGGATATTAGCGGAAATTTTTCCTATCTGAAACTCCAGGGCAGCATCGATGATAAACTAAAATACGTGAATAATTATGTTTCAAAAAGTGTCGGTGTCCTTCTTCGAAAGGCCCATATCGCTGAGGGATTGTTTGAAATGCGAGGCTTTGATTTTGGTGCCTATGATTCTGGTCGCACCCACCGTTTGATCACCTATCAAAAAAACGGAAACCAGAGATGCTGTGTTTTGGATTCGAATAATAAAGTGGATTTTGCTTTAGATGATGCCGCCTTAATCAAATATATGCTTCTACTGGAACAGTCGCTCAAAGCCGATGCGAATCTTAAAAATGCCTTTGATCTTTGCATTCAAAACCAGGCAAGCCCCTTTAAATTATTCCTTAATAAACAGCTTGAAGTAGACTACTCCAAATCGCCGTTTCCAAAAATTTATCGCGATATTTTGAAGGCGAAAAACATCGATTCAAATCAGCAAAATCTAATCAGGCCCGCTTTGAATTATTTGCAGATCGGAATTTCATTCAATTACATTCCGCAGTCCAATGGTGCTGAAGAAAAGATGATGACACTGATTTCGGTTCTGCATGATTTGAGAGCGCTTGACATGCTCCGGAAGAATTTGCCCCAGGTCTATGACGAAATCAGCAAATGCGTCAGTGTATCAGAAGCTGGAAAGTTTTATCTCCTGGATTCAATAGAAGGTTTCAACCATGACGAGTGATTACAAAGCCAATGATTATGACTGGATAAAAGAGTTGCTGGATTATCCCCGTACGCTGGAACAACGTCTTAATTTTTTTGAAGATACCTCCCAGATCGCCATCCCCAAAGACCCCATTGACAGGGTCATATTCCAGGATAAGGCGAAACGCGCCATACGGAAAATTGCGCAGAACAGGGGACACATTCTTATGGTGGGAAGGCCGGGGACCGGTAAATCCATGCTGGCAAATATGTTCAAGGAAGTTTTAGAACAATCTCTCGGGGACTATTTGCGACCCCAGGAAGCCATCATTGCCTACCCGGGAAAAGATAAAAATCATGTGCGCATTGCATATGAAGATCCGGCGAAAATAGAGCATTTGCTTGATATGCTTATGAAGGCGATCGAATCAGCCAAGGATAGCGTGGATGAGTTCAGTCTTGCAGACCAAATCCAATCCTCCCGCAAAGCCAGACAAGGTCTGCTTTTGGCTGCTGTTATCGGCACCGCCGCCGGTATATTTTTCCCGGCTGCGTTTGTTGTCGCCGGACTGACAGGCATGGGTGCCATATTCATGTATATGCAAGAGAACAATCACAAAGCCCAGGAGAAAATTCAAAGGGAATCCAATTCCGACCGCCGTAATACGGTCAAACATTTGGACGATATGGTGCCCGACATTTTATATGATCCCAGAAAAGACAAGGATTTAATGGCCCGAATATCTGAACCGGATGCCAGAAACATGAAGGGCGGATTTCGTCATGATCCCTACCAATCGGGAAATCTTGAAACGCCCTGTCACAAGCGAACTTACCTGGGTGCCCATGCAAAATCCCCGATCATTTACATTGATGAATTAAAAACCCTGATTAAAGTGGGATATATGGCGGAATTGCTGGAGATTATGCAAAATAAGCAATATATCCTTGAGGGCGGCAGAAATACCGGCAGCGGCGCCGCCGACCGATCCGAGAACCATTTAAGGGCCGATAACATTATCGTCGCTTGCTGCAACCATGATACGCTGCAGCATCTTCAGGAAGAAGGCGAGGGCGCATTTCTCAGCCGCATCGAAGATAAGGGCGAAATCATTCAAATGGAAAGCGCCGTACCCGAAACGGCTGAAAATATCCGGCAGGTCGCCCAATATGTTAAGCAGGAAGTTATCAATCTTGGCGAAGAGTTTAAGGATTCCTGGGGAGAAGTTATCGCCAAGGAAGGTTATGAGAGCGTCAAGCAGCGCAGCGAATATATATTCGGTAAAACGCTTCCCGATGATTTTAAGCTGCAGGAACGTGAAATCTGCAGAAGCGCCGTTCTTGAAATTATCAAAGAACTCAGATGCCGCGCTTCGGACGGAAAACTGAGCGGCATTTTACGTCCCATAAACGGTATCATCAAATCCGCAGAGTTGGAGGCAATCTTTGAAAATGCACCATCCGTTAAAGCCAGACATATCAGAAAAGCCTTAAAAGAGCATCTAAGCCTGGAAGGCGGGTTGTCCAAAGAATTCAACGAACATAAAAAATATTTAAAGAAGTATATCAGTTCGATGACCGATTCCATCGGGTATGTCGTCGGTCTGGCAGTTATCTATTCAAAATCCAGCGGACAGATGGTTGGTCAACCCCTTCCGATTCATTGCCAGATTAACGTCGGTACCGCGGATAAAGTCGTGGCCCCCGGAAAAATCGGTGATATCGCCAAAGCCGCGGCTCAAAATGTCAGGGCCTCTATAAAAAAGGTGCTGAATAACATCGGGGCCCCCTATGTCGGATATGAAATGTACGTTGACTATATTCAAGCGCACGGGGGTGTAGAAGGCGACAGTGCGTCCGTTGCCATGGATATTGCCCTGATATCCGATTTTGTAAAGCAGCCGGTCAATCAGCGCTACGGTGTCACGGGCTCGCTGACAGGTGACATTATTCTAGCCGTCGGCGGGGTTACCGAAAAAATTCGATCTATCATGGATCCGGCCTTGGGTATGGAAGGTGCCTGCATACCCTGGCTGAACAAACGCGATATTGAACCATTGCTGATAAACTCTGAAAATGAATACATTCAAAATGATGACATCCCGGGAATCCGGGTGTATAGGGCTGAAGAAAAAAAGGAACCGTTTGATATTTATTTTTGCAAGACCAAGTATAATGCTTATAAAATTCTGATGGGACTGCCGAAAGAAGAAGTGGAATCCCGCATGGCCCAAAGGAGCAAAAGCGACCTCGAATTCATGCGAAATGCGGAAGCTGCTTCAATCCAAACACAACCATCTGACTTGATTTAATTTCTGAATTGCTTAATAATACCAGGTAGAGACGAAACATTTATAAATTTACCGATGCACCCTAGAAGTGGTTTCAAAACCTCAGATCAAGTTCAAGGGCCCCCGCTTGCGGGGCAACGCAGCCATTGGCGCCTTTTGAGTCCCTTAAATGTTCTTTCAATTAGATGCGAAATCCCGCTTCACTAAGCGGGGAGATGGGGTTTTGAAACTACTTCTAAACAAAGTGCAGCGGTGGAAGACCAAAATGGCGATCTCTTTTTATCCATCGCAAGCTTTGGGTCATTAATATTTAAGGAAGGCTATAATGAGGGTAGAATGTCCGGAATGCCTTGCAGTTATTGCAGTTTCAAATGATTTGATTGTTACCGGAAAGCGGGCTTTGGAATTGACTTGTTCCAAATGCAAAGCGGACATTCATATCCAATTGTCCCTGTCGCCGGCAACCAAACAAAATGACTTTTTTGCGCCACCATCAGATGATAGCCTGACCCGATTGATTTCACCTGTTGCTGAAACCGAAGAAGACGCCGAAACTTTATCATTGAAAAGCAAAATATTGCGCGGTCTGGTCGAATTGCCGCCGATGCCGAATATAATTTTAAAAGCTCGCGAAATTATCGAAGATCCCCATTTGAGCCTAAAGGATCTATCCGCTGTCATCGAACACGACCAGGCCATCGTCGCCCGGGTTCTGGCTTTGGCCAATTCCGCCTATTATGGTTTAAGCGGCCTGGTGTCATCAATTCAGCATGCTTCCATTTTACTGGGTCAAAAGACCTTGAGCGAGATGATCACCATTGCAGCCTCCTCGCGGCTTTTGAGCAAAAAATTACAGGGCTATCAGTTAGACCCCGGCGATCTGTGGGAACATTCGCTGGCAGTTGCCCTGGGATCAAGAATTATCGCCGGGATGAAAAACCCCGAGCAGGTCGAAGATGCATTTATTGCCGGACTGCTTCACGATGGCGGTAAAATTATACTCGACCCTTACGTCCTGGAACGCAAAAAAGAGTTTAAAAAGCTTCTCAAAGAGGGGGAACATGAATTTGTCGAAGCCGAAAAGGAAATATTGGGCTTTGATCATGCCGAGGTGATGTCACGCGCCGCCCGGTTTTGGCGCTATCCTGAAAGCCAATCAATTGCCATACGATATCATCATTATCCATTGCACTCGGGCAATAACGAACTGGCGTTTATTGTGCACCTTGCTGATTATGCCGCAAAAAAAGCGGGTTTTAACTCGGGGGATACGGCATCATCGCCTGAAATTGACCCGCAAACATTGAACCGCTTTGGATTTCAGAAGGAAGAATTAAACACTGTTATTGCCAAGATAACAGAGGACGTTGAAAAGCTCATCACGGAATTTCAATAATCCCCATGCCCCAATACGATCTAAATGAATTTTTAAAATTGTCCTCGGTGCTGAATTATAACCTGAGCGCTGCATCTTTAAATCGTTACAACGTGATGATGTATATCATCAGCGGTAAAACATTGGATCGGAGTGCTTCAAAAGACAAGCACAAAAAAAGTCTTTTAATGGATGCTCTGGGGTATCTTTTCAGCGCCTATCGTCAAAAAAGACGCCATCTGGGGCCCATGGCCGTCCTGCACCCGTTGCGGGCAACGGCGCTGTTTGCACGAAATCAGGATCATTTGAACGCGGTCAATCTGTTGAGCATCCTGTTTCATGATATTATGGAAGATATCAATCCAAATGATTTTGATGCCAATCAGTGGATGGATATGGAAAGCAGGCTTTACAGTCTTTTGGAGCGCATGAACGCTGAGGATGAATCAAACCTGCTTGAGAATATCATATCGTTGACGCGAATCGAAACCGAATCCTATTATCGATATATTGGCCGGCTGCTTGATAGCGCCGGCCGTTCGCCGAAGCTGGTACAAATAAAACTGGCCGACCGACTCGACAACACACTGGATATGCGAATTGATCTGGAAGATCCGCTGGCCGGGGTTGATTTTTTTCAAAACATTTTTCAACTGATGTTTGTCGATAATTATCAGGGGTATATCCCTGCAAATGACCATCCGCCGACTTCAGCCTTAAACGGCGCCCGCAGGTTGTATCAGCTTTTTAAAAACACCGTCCTGTTGTCAATGATACGGCAGCATAAATCCATCGGCTATGATCGTTCCTTGCGAATTCTTTTTGAGGCGGTCTGTGATGCCAGCCTGAAAGAAGCGCAAAGAACCTTAATGCATTTGATCGGCTATCATATTCAGGACCCGCACGATCAGCGCAATCTGCTTCTGGAGGCCATGGACTATTGTTTCAGCGGTCGAATCGATTTGGTTACCAAACCGGATCGCGATCAGTTGCTCGACGGACTTTTTTCAACTTATTTTGCACACAACACAAAAAAAGTGCTTCACCAGCAACTTGACATCTTATACCAAAACAAGTCGCTGATGATTCAAGCCTCACTTGCCTTTGTGGTGATATTTTTACATTTTTTAAATAATTCCAAATACTATGTGCATGGCATCAGCGCCGAAGGAATTGAGCCGAGGTAGGTATTTAACAGAAACCATAGACCTGTGTTGCTTAATGAACCAAACTGCAATAAAATATCCCACACAGCTTTCGTGACATTTTTATGGGGAATGACCAAGCGTTAAAATCCGTACTTGTCGAAATAGCTATCCGGATCTGACAGTAACTGTTGTAAGCGGTACTGATATTGGCCGATAATGACATTCCTGCTGCGGGCATTCGCGAAAGCATCCGGTGGGAGATTTTCCAGATATGCCAGTTTTTCTTCCAGTTTTTCCTGTTCAATTTGAATCCGTTCTTGGCGGGAAGGTTTTTGTTGGGTGGTGCTGTGTGTCGGTGTTGAAGATTTATTGGCTTTATCCTGCTCCTCAAGTATGGCTTCGAAGTTTTCTTCGTCTATTTTCTCTGTGATTTGAGAAACTTCCGGGCGGGTCCGAATTTCCCGGGCTGTTTTTATCTGTACTGTCCTGTCGGCCGGCGGTGTGTTGCTGTAATGTCTGACACCGTTTTCATCGGTCCAAGAATAAATTTCAGCCTCAAGCCCGGATGCGGTTAGACTTAAAAAACAGAAAACAATAGCTATGGCGATGTGTTTCATGCCATTTCCTTTCTTTGAGAATCGGATTCTGTTTCTATTATCGCAATAACTTTCGATGGAATCAACCCACTTCTAAACGATGCGGGAAATTGCCAAGCGCTGTGTAAAAAAGGAATTGTCCCCCGGGGGAAATGAAGACCCTTCCGGTAGGTCAATTTAGATCATCGCCGGTGAGGGTTCTTTCTTAAAAAGATAAAAAATCAGCACGGTGGTCAATAAAGGAATAATGGCGAGGGCGGTCAATACCGGTTGGATCGAAAAAATATCCGCCAGCTTTCCTGTCAAAGGCGTCAGCAATCCGCCCATACCAAAAGCAAGCCCCATCATGAGGCTGGAGGCCATGGATTTTCCCTGGGGGGCCAGCCTTTGCGCCAGGGCAAGGCCCAGCGGGAGGGGAGCCAAGATAAAAAATCCGGCTAAAAAGGCAAATAAAAAAATCCAGTTGCCCGGCAGGTAAAGGAGTGCGAGCATGTTGGGCGTGGCCAACAGCAGGGCGGACATAAATACTGGCTTAAAGCCGACCCGGTCGGAAAGGTGGCCGGCTAAAAGTCCGCTGAACACACCGGCGACGGTGAACAGAGAAACCAGGGCGCCGATGGATACCAGGGAATAGCCCTGGCGGGCAACCATTACGGGAAGAAAGGTCATAAACGATTGGCTGACAAAGGCCCGCAGGGTCATCACCAGCGAGATTAAAGCGATCGGCAGCCAGACCGGGCCGAAAATTTCCCTGAGCGAGTCAAAGAAGCCGCGACTCTTAATGGCGCTGGCCTGGGGAATTGGGACGGTTTTGAAGAGAAAAATCAAAACGGCAAAACCCAGAATCATAGAATATGGCGTCGAACTGAGGCCGTACCTGCCGACGAACCAGCTGATAAAAAGCGGTCCAATGGCAAACGAAAGCGTGCCGCCTGTTCCAAAAATGGACATGGCCAGCCCCAAATGCCGGCCTGCATAAGGTTCAATCATCCCGGCGGCGGTTGGATGAAACATGGAAGACCCCACAGAACCCAGACATACGAAAAGAACGAGCATCCAAAAATAGGACGTAATTCCGGTTAGCGGGATAAACACCATGACCAGCAAGGGGCCGCCTAAAGCAAAAAAACGCGAGGGGTAGCGGTCGGCAAGATATCCCACCGGGGGTTGAACCACAAATGCCAGAAAGCGGCTGAGACCCGTAATCAAACCGGCCTGGGCCAGGGTTAAAGCGAATTTATCGATAAAAAGCGGCAGCAGGGGGATAATAAAGGAGTTATAAAAGTCACCAATAAAGTGGATAAGGGTTAAGGCCAGAATTATTTTTACGTTGGTTTCTTGTTGGCAAGCTGTCAATTTAGCAGCCTCAATTTAAAATATTCAACGCCCGAGCTTGCATCCCGCTCCGCAGGGCTTTGCTGGAGGCGCAGAGAGCGTGGAGAAAATAATTCCCTCTGCGTGCCTTGCGTCTCTGCGGCGGAAAAAATAGAGAAGTAATCTGTTAAAAACGAATGTCAAAAACCGGACTGTATAATGAAATGGAACGGCCCTGGTGTGGCGCCAACCCGTTTTCTTTTATGTCGGCAATGAATGCTTCGACCAGCTCGGAGTTGAGATCGGTGCCGCTGATTTGATGCAAGATGGCAAATGCCTCGATCCAGCTTTTGCGTTGCTGATAGGGTCTGTCGGTGGTAATGGCATCAAAGCAATCCGCCACTCTGATTATTTTGGCACCCAAGGGTATCTGGTAGCTCATGCGTCCATCGGGGTAACCGCTGCCATCCATTTTTTCATGATGAAAATGGACAAAATCGATGATCGCTTCGGGAAAGTTAAAATCTTTCAGGATGGCCACACCGATTTGAGGGTGCCGACGCACTTCAGCCAGCATATCCGCGGGCAGCCGGCTGCGGGTATTTTTTAAAACCTGTTCACTCAAACCGATTTTTCCAATATCATGCAGTAGACCGCCAAGCCGAATTTTTTCAGTCTCGCCCGGATTCAGGCCAATCCGTTCAGCCAATCGTCGGGCATAAATCGCCACCCGTAGGCCGTGATCGCGGGTATATGGATCTTTAATCCCCAGAGCAGCGGCAATGGCAGTTAATCTGGCAATCTGGTTTTTGGCATCATAACGCGGTGTTGCGTCATAATTTATTAACATATTTTAAACGCTCAATTTAACCTAAGCTGAGCGTTTCAAATTTTAAGAATATAAATCGATAGAATTTATTGAAATTAAGAAAAAATGATCTCTTTTTAAAATTTGAAACGCTCAGCTTAGGATTAGATTAGACCATCCTAAACAGAAGCGAGGGATATATTTGAATACCAGAGCACTGTCAATAAAAAAATGGCTTCAGGTGTCAGCAGATGGAATCGACCCAACGAAATACCTGTTTTATGTTCCGCCGCTGTTGTCGGCTTTCATACCCGTGGATTAGAGTTTGCTTCGGATGTGCACGTGTTTGCCCGGGATGAAGATGATGAGAGAGAGGCTGGATAAGGTGTTATTTGGATCCGCTCAGGCCATCTGTCTTGAAAATCGAAGTACGCGCTTCACATACTGCCGGGTTTCCGGATATGGAACCCGGCCGTTATATTTAATTACGGTTCCCGGCCCGGCGTTATAGGCCGCCAGCGCTTTTCTGATATTCCCGCCAAAACGATCCAGCATTTTTCTTAAATATTTCGCGCCGCCGTCGATATTTTGTTCAATATCAAAGGGATTTTTAACACCGAGCTCTTTGGCGGTGGCCGGCATCAGCTGCATCAAGCC